>JAAZNH010000283.1 GCA_012798365.1 Methanomicrobiales archaeon
ATAATCCTGCCCTTTTTGCACGAGCGTTTATCATGTAGTAGAAATAATCGTGATAAATCAACCTGCAGCTGATGATCCTGATGCCGTATACCATTGCATGGTTTTTTTTAACCACGGGAACGTCCACAAACCTGCCTGTTTCCCGCAGAGCAGGTTTTACAACCCGGTCCCGCGGGGGAATGACAGATGCCTGAACTCCTCTTTGCCCTCGCCCTTGCCTGTCTCGCTGCCGGTATCATAATCCCGCTTCTCACGTCCCGGGCAGGCACCCGGGCCGGGCGGACTTTTGGGTATGCACTCACGATAGCAGCCTCAGTCTTTTCCGGCATCATTACCACGAGCATTCTCCTCTCGGGGGAACCGGTGTCGTTTGTCCTGTACCAGCCGTTTCCCTCCTTTTCCATCGCGTTTGTCCTTGATCGCCTTGCCGCATTCTTTGTCCTCATCATTGCAGTTGTCTCCGGCTGTGTTTCGCTGTACGCGATCGAATACACCGAGCATCTCAGCGGGGGATCGCGCAGGAACCTCCTGTGCAGCTGCGCCAACCTCTTCATCCTCTCGATGGTGCTGGTTGTTGCATCGGCTAATACGCTTGCATTCCTCTTCTTCTGGGAACTGATGGCGGCAAGCTCGTTCTTCCTCGTGATGTACGAGTATGCCGAACCGGAAACCCGCAAGGCCGGTATTTTTTATTTCATCATGACCCAGTTCTCGACCCTCTTTGTCCTGTTGGGAATTATCTCATTATATGGCGCAACCGGGTCGTTTGCCTTCACTTCCGTTGCCGGGATCTCGTCTCCCCTCATCACGGCAGCGTTCATCTGCCTCTTTTTGGGTTTTTCCATAAAAGCCGGCATCATCCCCTTCCACAAGTGGCTCCCGTATGCCCACCCGGCAAGCCCGTCCCCGATCTCGGCACTCATGTCGGCGGTTATGCTCAAAGTCGCGGTCTATGCTTTTATCCGGGTCCTCCTGGACGTCTTTGTCCTGGATCTCGCCATGGGCCTTCTGATCCTTGCAGCCGGAACCGCGTCTGCAATCCTTGGCATCATCTATGCCCTCAAGGAACACGACATCAAGGCGATGCTCGCCTACAGCAGCATCGAGAACGTGGGGATCATCTTCATGGGCATCGGCCTCTTTGTCATCTTCACAAGCCAGAACCATCCTGCCCTTGCCATGATCAGCCTGCTTGGGGCACTCTTCCACGCGCTCAACCATGCCCTCTTCAAGAGCCTGCTCTTCCTCACGGCAGGATCAGTAGTCCATGCCACCCACACCCGCGACATCGAGCACCTCGGGGGACTTGTCCACCGGATGCCCCGGACATCAGTGCTCTTCTTCATCGGATCCCTCTCCATTGCCGCACTCCCGCCGCTGAACGGGTTTGCCAGTGAATTTTTGATCTTCATCTCGTTCTTCTCGTCCGTCTCGGCAGTCGACCCGCTCCTCAAGGTCATCATGTTCATCTGCCTCTCGCTTTTTGCCCTTACCAGCGCCCTCTCGCTCGCCTGTTTTGTCAAGGCATTCGGATCGGTGTTCCTCGCCCTCCCGCGGTCAGCAGAAAGCGAACATGCGCATGAAGTACCGGCCCTGATGATCGCCGGCCCTGCGCTCCTTGCAGCAGCCTGTATTATCCTTGGCCTCTTTGCCGCCCAGCTCTTCATGCTGGCAGGGTACAGCGTACCCATGCCGGATATGCTCCTTGCCGGCATCCTGCTGCTCATCATGACCGGCCTGACCTTTGCAGCACTGTATGTTTCCGCATCACAAGAGACCCGGATCAGCGAGACATGGGGCTGCGGCACCCTCTCGCAGGGCCCGTCAACCGAGTACAGCGGCCACGGGTTCTCGGAGCCGCTGGACATCATCTTCTCCTCCATCTACCGGACGCGAATGAAAAACGAGCGCCGGTTCTTTGACCAGAAGAACTGCATCTTCATGGAAGGCACCGCAGAGATCCGGCTCATCAGGGTCTTTGAGGAGTACCTCTACCTGCCGGTGGCACGGGCATCGATGCAGGGCGCAACCGCCATCTCCCGGTTCCAGAACGGATGCCTTGACACCTACCTGCTGTATGTCTTCCTCACGGTGATTGCAATCATCGTGTACCTGGGGTGGTTTTTATGAACGCTTCCTTTGTCCTGTACATGATCCTCAACACCCTGCTCGTCCTTGCCCTGGCCCCGCTCTTCATCAGCCTGATCAAGAAGGTGAAGGCCGCCACGCAGGGAAGGGCCGGACCGCCGCTCCTCCAGACCTATGCCACCATCGTAAAGCTGCTGAAAAAGGAAGTCGTGTACTCCCCCAACTCCTCGTGGATCATGCGCGTCACCCCGTATATCTCCATGGCGGCAATCCTTGTTGCAGCCCTGTTCGTGCCGCTCGCATTTGTGCCGGAGGAAGTCGGGGGAATCGGCAACATCATCCTGTTCCTGTACCTGCTGGCACTCGCAAAGTTCTTCACGGCCCTGGCCGGCCTCGATGCCGGCAGCTCGTTTGGCGGCATGGGCAGCTCGCGGGAGATGAGCATATCAGCCATCATCGAACCCACGACCATCATTGTCTTTGCCGCACTGGCGTTTGTCTTCAAGACCCTCAGCATCTTCGGGATGTTCTCGACCTCTGCAGGCGGGTTCCCGGCACCAACGCTCATCCTGATGGGGATCTCGCTTTTCATTATTATCATCGTCGAAACTTCGCGGATCCCGGTTGACAATCCCGAGACACATCTTGAACTGACCATGATCCATGAAGGCATGATCCTGGAGCAGTCCGGCCGTAACCTTGCCCTCATGGAACTCTCGGCTGCAATCAAACTCACAGTCCTGATGGCGCTTCTCATCAACCTCCTCGCCCCCTTCGGCCTGGCAACCACCCTGACCGCCGCCGGGATCCTGCTTGCCGCAGTTCTCTTCCTCATCAAGGCCGGCATCCTTGCGATCATCATCGGCCTGTTTGAGTCCTCCATGTCGAAGATGCGGTTCTTCCGGCTGCCCAATCTTTTTGCCATGGCGTTCTTCTTCTCGACCCTCGTAATCATCATCGAGGTGTTCTCATGAGCGACGCAGCCCTGCTCCAGGAAGCGATCCGCGTCCTCTTTGTCGTTATTATCATCACGGCAGCCTACATCATTTCGACACGGAACCTCCTCTCGCTGGTATCCGCGTACGCGCTCCAGTCCCTGACGCTGGTCCTCATTGCACTCTCGCTCTGGATGATCGAAGGAGCCCCGGTCCTCCTTGCCATTGCAGGAATCTCCCTCATCACAAAGACGCTGGTCATCCCGTACTTTATCGCAAACGTGCAGGAAAAGATCCGGATCAAGCGCGACATCGAGTTCCATTTCCTCAACCCGACCACATCCCTCCTGCTCTCGATGGCGATCATACTTGTTGTCTACATCGCCCTCTCGCATATCATGCAGGGCACCGAGGCACGGGAGAGCCTGTTCTTCTTCGGCGCCGTCCTTGGCATCTCGCTCATGATGATGGGCATGATGGTTACGTTCTCGCGCAAACGGGCGATCACCAAGGTCCTGGGATACCTGACCATGGAGAACGGCGTCCTGCTCTTTGGCCTGTTTGTCACCGAACTGCCGTTCATTATCGAGTTTTTGATCATCATCGACCTGATCATCCTGGTCATCCTGACGACCATCCTGACCATCGGACTCGACTCGACCCTTGAGGATTACCACAAGCGCCTCCACCGCTTCCATCTCGTGGAGGAGACGGAGGAAGGCCCATGATCCTGCTTGCCCTTCTTTTCTGCCTGGTCCTTGCGCTCATCCTGATCGCGATCAGCCACACCGCATGGCAGATGAACAATGTCTGTATCGTCCTTGGGGGGACCTATGCTGCAGTGGCCGGGTTCATCCTCATGTTCATGCCCCTGCCGGTCACCACCTTCCTTGTCGCAAGCCAGTACTTCTTCATTGACCATCTTGGGATCTACGAAGTGCTGATAAGTGCCGTCATCTTCACGCTGGCAGCGGTATATGCACGGGGCTACGTGGACAACCTGCTCGAGAGCGGGGAACTGAACAAGGGTAGCCTGAAGCTCTTCTATGGTGCGTGGGTCCTCCTCCTGACCGTCATCACCCTTGCATTCTTTGCCGACAACCTCGCCCTCTTCTGGATCCTTGCCGAGCTGACAACGATCATCTCTGCCATGCTGGTCGCAATTCTCTATGCCCGCGAGAACATTGATGCAGCCCTCAAGTACATCTTCATCGCGTCAGTCTCGATGCTCTTTGCGTTCGTGGGCCTCATCTTCCTCTTCGAGACCTCGCGGACCGTGCTTGGCGAAGGCACGCTGAACTGGACGGTTCTCATGCAGCATGCACCCCAGCTCCCGGCCGGGATGGTGGTGGCATCCTGCGCTCTTATCTTTGTCGGGTTTGCCGCAAAGTCCGGTATCTTCCCCTTCCACACCTGGCTTCCCGAGGCCCATGCAAAAGCGCCGTCTGCCGTGAGTGCGATCCTCTCCGGCGTCCTCTTAAACGTGGGCATCTACGGGATCATCCGCGTCTTTGCGATCGCCCACCAGACCCCGGCAGCCCGGGCCCTCTCCGGCATCCTCATGCTGCTGGGCATTCTCACCATCGCCATTGCCGCATTCTCGATGCTCCCGCAGAAGAACCTCAAGAAGATGGTTGCCTTTTCCAGTGTCGAGAACATGGGGATCCTGCTTGTGGGCATTGCGGTTGCAACCCCGCTTGCCATCTTCTGGGTGATCTTCCATATCATGGCCCACGCGTTCACCAAAGCCTCCCTCTTCCTCTCGGCAGGGATCCTTCACCGCCAGTACCGGAGCCATCTCTCCGCTGACGCGCCCGATGATATCGTGGACGTGTTCCGGTTCCAGCCGCTGGCCGCATGGGGCCTCATCATCGGCGGCCTTGCCATCACGGGCACCCCGCTCTTCCCGGTCTTTCTCTCCAAGCTCTTCATCCTCATCGAGCTCGGGGCGGTCTCTCTGTACCTTGTGGGCCTGGTCCTGGTGCTGCTCTTCATTGCGACCTGCGCTCTTGGGTACTTTGTGATCATTAACTTCACCCGCGTCACTCCAACAGGGCAGGCTCCTGAAGTGACACCCTATGCAACTCCCCTGACAATGCAGGGGCCGGTCGTCCTGCTCCTGGTCCTGGTCCTCGTGCTGGGCGTGGCATTCACGACCGGGGAAGTATCGTTCCTGAACCAGATTGTTGCGGAGCTGAGGTTCTGATGACGCACCAACAGACTCAACCCGGAGATACCAAAACCGCAGCCATCCTTGCAGAACTGCTCGGGTCCGGAACCTTTGCCGCCCGGATCACGGCCGGGCAGAACGGCGAGTTCTATCTTGCCGTAACAGAAGAAGAGTTCACGCCGGCAATCGAGAGCCTTGCAGCGCGCAAATGCGTGCTTATCGGCCTGTTCTGCGTGCAGGACTTTTCCCCCCGTTCGCGGTTCTCGCTCCTGTACGTGTTCGAGAAGAAATCAAGCATCCTCATCCTCATCCGGGATTGTGCCGGCACCGCAACCTCCATTGCCCGGATCTTCCCTTCGGCAAACTGGTTCGAGCGGGAGTGCCGGGACGGGTTTGGCATTGAGTTTTCCGGCGCGTTTGACAAGCGCCGGCTCTTCCTCCACGAGACCTACCCGGAGCAGTTCCACCCGCTGACAAACGAGACGCCCAACCGGCCGGTTACCCCAAAAAAGCAGGTTGCCCCGGAGGAGGAATACCCGTTCCGGACCGTCCATGGCGAAGGGGTGTACCAGATCCCGGTCGGCCCGGTCCATGCCGGCATCATCGAGCCGGGCCATTTCCGGTTCAGTGTCATCGGCGAGACGATCTTCAACCTTGAGGTCCGGATGTTTTACAAGCACCGGGGTATCGAGAAACTTGCACAAGGAAAAACCCCGCAGGAATGTGTTGCGGTCGCTGAAGCGATCAGCGGCGATGAGTCGGTTGCACATGCCGTCGCACTCTGCATTGCCACCGAGAAGATCTCCGGCATCAGCATCCCGCCCCGTGCCCTGTACCTGAGGACCATCCTGCTCGAACTGGAACGGATGTACTCGCACCTTGGCGACCAGGCCGGCATGCTGGTCGATGTGGCATTCCCGCTCGGGGCAAACCAGTTCTCTGTCCTGCGCGAAGACCTCATGCGGATGAATGCCATTCTTACCGGTTCCCGGTTCCTCAGAGGAGTCGTCACCCAGGGGGGTCTTACCAAGGACATCCGTAAGCAGGACCTGCAGGTCCTTTTGGATTTCATCCAAAAATTTACCCGGCGCTACCAGGTGGGCCTCAAGATCGTCCTCTCCACAACCTCGTTGCTGGACCGGTTTACAACAACCGGCCGTATCCCAAAAGAGCTGCTCCGCCCCCTGAATATCACCGGGCCGGCCGGCCGGGCATCCGGCGGGAAGGTGGATATACGGATCAGCCACCCGTACGGGATCTATGATACGGTGGTCCCGGTCCCCCGCCGCCTCCATGACGGGGATGTGCTTGCCCGGTTCACGGTCAAGGCAGCTGAAGTTCTGGATTCCGCACGGATGATCGAGCAGCTGATCACCGGATTGCCGGAAGGCCCGGTCCACACGGACCAGCCGGTCCGGGACGGGTACGCCCTTTCCGTTGTGGAATCCGCCCGCGGCCAGGACCTCTGCTGGCTCTGGGTGAGAAACGGGATGATCGAGCGGTACAAAGTGCGGACCGCCTCGTTCTGCAACTGGCAGGCAATCGAACATGCAGTTATCGGCGAGATTTTACCGGATTTCCCGGTCATCAACAAGAGCCTGAACCTCTCGTACGCCGGGACGGACCTGTGAGGGAACAACCATGGTGAATGCACTCTCGTGTTTTTTGAAAAAGAAAGTAACTGAAGATCTCATGGTGCCGGATGAGGACGTTGAACGGACCGGCCGCGAACTGAAACAGCAGATCGATGCAGTTTTCGGCCGGAGCCTTGCGATCCGCGAACTGGATACCGGCAGCGACAATGCAACCGAGATCGAGGTCAATAACCTGAGCAACCCGTACTATGATGCCGAGCGGTTCGGGATCACCTTTGTGGCATCGCCCCGGCATGCCGATGTCCTGCTGGTCACCGGCGCGGTCACGCACAACATGGCGATAGCCGCAAAAAAGACGTATGATGCCATGCCGTCACCAAAATATGTTGTCGCGGTAGGCGATGATGCCTGCGATGGCGGGATCTTCAAAGGGACCTATGCCGTCCTTGGCGGTGTGGACAAGGTCTTCCCGGTTGACCTGAAGATCCCCGGCAACCCGCCCACCCCGGCCGCAATCCTCACCGGGCTCCTTGCGCTCATGAACAAGGCCGGGAAAAAAGCCTGATCGTTTCCCGCCTCCCCACCGCGGACTTTTTTTACTCTGTCGCCCCACGCGTACCTGGTATGAAACCGGTGCGGAAATGGGGCCACGGGCCGTATTGCGTTGCAGTTATTCATGGCGGGCCGGGAGCACCCGGTGAAGTTGCCCCGGTTGCCCGGGAACTCTCGACAATCACCGGCATCCTCGAACCATTCCAGACTGCGACAACCCTTGACGGGCAGGTGCAGGAACTCCGGAGCACCCTTATCGAGGAAGGAAAGACACCGGTCACCCTCATCGGCTATTCCTGGGGTGCGTTCCTCTCGTGGATTGTTGCAGCACGCTACCCGGAGCTTGTCAAAAAACTGGTGCTTGTCGCAAGCCCCCCCTTTGAAGAGCAGTACGCTGCATCGATCACCCAGACCCGGATGAGGCGGCTGAAAAAGAAGGAGCGGGAAGAGGCCCAGGACCTGCTGGCAAAACTTGCCGACCCGGCGGTTGAGAACAAGAACACGTACCTGATGAAACTGGGCACCCTGCTTGCCAACTGCGCGGATTCGTATGATTCCACGCACCCCGAGGAGGAAGGGTTCCACTGCCAGTACGATGTCTTCCGCGGGGTCTGGGACGAGGCCGCGGAACTGCGGCAGAAACAGGTCATCCTCCAGATGGCAAAGATGATCACCTGCCCCGTCATCGCCATCCACGGCGAAACCGACCCGCACCCGGCAGAAGGCGTCAAGGATCCGCTAGCCCGGGAACTGGCGGATTTCCGGTTTGTGCTGCTTGAGAAATGCGGCCACCGGCCCTGGGTTGAGCGGTACGCTGCCGAGAAGTTCTTTGAAGTCCTGGCAAAAGAGATCTGAAAGCCCGGCTTTTTTTCATCCTGAAACGATACGATGGGAGAAGAACGCTTCAGGGTTCTTCGAACACAACGGGGGCATCAGTTCCCGTTATGGCAGGTGGGAATTTTTTTTTTGAGAATAATCCTCTCGTTACCCGGTTCCCGTTCCTCCCAATAAAAAAACCGGCATTTGCGGAATTATCCGGTTTTTATCCCGCTTTTAAAAAAAAAGATCGCGGGTCTGGCATTTTGGAACCCGGTCCTACAACCCGCCTTCCGGGTGTGGCATATTCGGAAGCATGTACCGCAGGTGCCAGAAGAGCAGCCCGAGAAGGATGCTGATAATGACACAGAACCAGCCGAACTCACCGAGCATTGCGCCACCGGCTTCGGTTGTTGCCGTGAGGGAGGGATAGAAAGTCTGGATACAGTAATTCCAGGAGCCGTGGAGGAGGGCCGCCGGCCAGATGCTGCCAGACCGGAGCCGGATCCAGGCAAAGATGGTGGAGCCGCCAAAGAGGGAGAGGAAGAACGTGACAACCGAGTACCACAGCGCACCCGTCCCATGGTATCCCCCGGCAAACATCACCGGCAGGTGCCAGCATCCCCAGATGAAGGCTGACAGGAGGGCAACCTGGGTGAACGTGGTAAACCGGCCCAGCTCCGGGACAAGAAGCCCCCGCCACCCGAGTTCTTCGCCTGTTGCCGAGATGATGCTGAATCCCAGCGCGATGAGGATCGTTTCAAGCGCCGGCAATGCAAGCAGGGCAAGGGCCTTGTCCGGCAAGAACGGTGCAATGCCGGTGATCCATGCACTGCCAAACATCACGAGCCCCACAGCAACCGGAATAGCGAAGGCAAGGAGCCACCACCGGAGTTCACCGATCTTAAACCCGAAACCGTCCAGGTTTTTCTGGAAGAAGAGCCGGGTCACGATTGCTGCAAATGCCGGGCACCACATCAGCAGGAAGCCGGAATACCGGAGCAGGCCGGTATCGATTGCAGCCTGCGGCCGGGCGGCAATGAGATACCAGAATACTGACGAGAATGCAAACACCAGGACAAGATAGGTTGCAACAACCTGTTTCGGGTTCGTTGCCAGCGGGGCACCAGCCGGTTCTGCCATATACCAGACTGGGAGCCGGAGCTCATGAGGATATCGGAATCATCAGCCGGGTTTTAAAAAACGGACGGGAAGCGCCGCAATGAGGGGGGCCTGCTTCCGGTAACCGGATTACCTTATTGTTCTTCGTGATTCCCCAGGATCCGCTCCTCGAGCTGCTTCCCATGCGAGCCATTCCAGTAAAGTTTCTGACAGTTCTCGCACCAGAAGAAGTGCAGGTTCCGCCAGTCCTTTGGTGCATAATCAGCCCCACCAATCTCGCAGGTGTTGGCCTCGCGGAGGACAGCATTGCACAGCGAGCACCGGCTTAAGGTGACCCGGCGCATGATGAGACCGGCATCGATCAGCTGCTGAACCTGCTCCATCACATCTTCGGACATGACATAGACCGCATGCACCCTGCCGCGCCGGGCAAGTTCGGCATCCCGGGTCAGGAGGAGCCGGTGCTCCTGCATGGCCATGTCAAGGAGAAGCGTGTCCTCTTTTTTGTTCCCCTCATCAAGCCCGTTTGCGCTTGTTGTGTCATAGCCCATGAACCGGAGGTAGCGGGTGAGCGTGCCCAGCATCCGGTCAGCAATAAACCGGGTCTCACCCGGATTAGTGCCGGGTTTTCCGGGCGGTGCGCTGCCCCCGGATTGTGTTCCGCTACCGGGCATTGCGCACCACTGCGATCTTCTCGCCGCATTTTTTACACTGCTGCCCGTCAAGGTCAGCGATCCGGCAGGAAAAACCGTGCCGCCCGATCAGCGTTGCGCCGCACGCCGGGCAATACGTGTTCTCGTACGGGTGGGAATACACATTCCCGACATACGGGTACCGGAGGCCGAGCTCCTTTGCCCGGTTGTAAATCTTTTCCAGCAGGGCAACCGGGGTTGCCCCGCGGTCGGTCATCTGGTAATCCGGGTGGAACGCGGTGAAATGCATCGGGGTGTCGGGGCCGAGGTTCTCAACAACCCACCGGATCAACGAGGACTGCTCCTCCATGCTGTCGTTGAGGCCGGGGATGACCAGCGTCACGGTCTCGATGTGCATGCCCAGCTCGCGGGCACGGACTGTCGCGTCCAGCACCGGCTGGAGTTTTGCACCGCAGACTTTCTTATAAAAATCGTCCGAGAACGATTTCAGGTCAACGCGGAATGCCCCAAGCATGGGCGCAAGTTCGCGGAGTGCCTCTTGCGTGATATACCCGTTTGTGACATAGATCGTGCCGAGCCCGTTCTGTTTTGCGAGCATCCCCATGTCGAGCGTGTACTCGTGCCAGATCGTCGGCTCGTTGTACGTCCACGAGATGCTGGCGCTCCCGCTCTCAATGGCCCGCCGGACCCCTTCGTCCGGCATGAGTGTCCTGAGCAGCGAAGTCTCAAACGATGCCCGCGAGATGTGCCAGTTCTGGCAGTGTTTACAATGGAAGTTGCAGCCGACGCTGCCCAGCGAGTACGAACGCGTTCCCGGCAGATAATGATAGAGCGGTTTCTTCTCGATGGGATCAACAGCCTCGGCGCTGATCAGCCCGTACGTCTTTGCGTCAAGGACGCCATGCCCGTTCCATCGAACACCGCAGATGCCGTGCTTCCCGTCCGGGATCGTGCACCGGTGGCTGCAGAGCGAGCATTTCACCGCATTGTTGTCAAGCTTTGCGTACTGGCGGGCCTCATGCATACCGGCTTACCCTTCTTTGGTGTGGGAGCGGATGGGTTTGTGGCCGCGGTGCTTCCGCTCATCGTCCTCCACGTTCCTGATACCTTCAGCGGAATCTGCTTCCAGCACGAACGTTCCGCGGTACCCACAGTCCTTGCAGATATAGATCGAGCCGACATATCCTCCAACTTCAGGGAAGATCTCCTGGCTTTTGCATTTCGGACAGTAGAACATAGTAAACACTCTTTTGTGCATTTACTACAAAAACTAGTCTATGAAGACAGTCGTCATCTCA
>JAAZNH010000284.1 GCA_012798365.1 Methanomicrobiales archaeon
CCGTAATAGGTCTTGCCGGGACGAGAACGACGGGTTTGAGGAAGAACGCAGTTAGACACAAAAATGTTCAGGCCGGCCAGTGGCTTCACCGGGTTTTATTGGAGATCTCAAGAAAACTTACCAGGCTTGCGATGACCTGTCCCCGGTAATCGTATACAGGATTTCCAAAGACTTCAAGAAGCGTCCGCGTCCCATCCGGCCTGACCACTTCCATGTCGTCGATATGGGATGTCTCCCCCCGCATCCCGCGGATGATAGGCATCTCCCCGGCCGGGTAGCGCTGGCCGGTACCAAGCCGGTACGCTTCGTACACTTCGGCAAGGTTCTTCTCTGTTGCATCCGGCAGGATTCCCCGCCCCAGCAGGCGCCGGGCTTCTTTATTTGCCAGGATTGGTTTTCCGGAAGGTGCTTCGACCATGAATATCCCGACCGGGGTTGTGTCAAGAAGGGTGGTGATAAGGCGGTTCCGGTTTTCCAGCTCGCGGGTCTTCTCCCGCAGGTCGCGCTCGCGGGCTGCAAGTTCCTGATTGTTCTGCCGGAGCTCCTCTTCCGTTGCGGTAATTTCCTCATACGAGGCCTGGATCTCCTCATTCTTCCGGTTCAGTTCTGCTTCCGCATTTTTACGGCTGGTGATATCTTCGATCGTGCCGCCGAACGAGGTGATCTTCCCGCTCTTGTCCTTCAATCCACGGGCATTGATGGATATCCACACCGTTGTTCCATCGGCCTTTTTAATCTCGGTCTCGAACTGGCGGATCTCCCCTTCTGTTTGGAGCATCGCCCCAAGGCGCTGACGTTCCTCCGGGTGAACATAGAGCTCCCGGATATCCCTGACTGCAGCCATCATCTCGACCGGAGTGGAATACCCGGCAATCCGCGCAAACGCCGGGTTCATATCGAGATAGCGCCCTTCCGGGGTTGAGCGGAAGATCCCAAGGATGGCGTTATTGAAGAGGCTCCGGTACTTGTTCTCGCTCTTGCGCAGCTCGCGCTCCCGCTGTGCAAGTTCATCAATATTCTGCCGGAGCTCCTCTTCCGATGCCGCGATCTGTTCATAAGCGGCACCCAGTTCTTCGTTTTTCTTTTTCAGTTCATCCGTGACAGATTTCCGGTCAGTGATGTCAGTCAGCATGGCAAAGGATCCGGAGAACGCCCCGTTGTCGTCTTTTATTGCCGTGACCGAGACGCCGAACCAGCGGGGAGTGCCGTCTTTGCGCAGGAACCGGCGTTCATAGTATTCATTCATGCCCCTGCGACGGTTTTCCAGTTTCACGGCATTATCCGCAAGCTCTTCCGGGTCCATGAAGTCCATGATCTTCCGGCCCAGCATATCCTCGACAGTATACCCAAGCATCCCCGCCATCTGGCGGTTGACAAAAACCGTTTCAAACTGGTCATTCATGGACCAGATACCCTCGATAGCGGTCTCGACAATCTGCCGGTATTTCTTTTCCGATGCCTTCAGGGCCTCCTGTGACTTCTTCCGCTCGGTGATGTCAATACCAAAACCCGCAAAATACTGTTTCCCCTTAATCGTCAGCGGGCTTGCCGTGAAATACATGGGGATGGTTGTCCCGTCCTTCTTCTGCAGGTCAGCCTCAGCCTGGCCAAAACCGGTCTCCAGCGTGGTCTTCACACCTTCTATCACGGCCTGCAGGCTCTTGTCA
>JAAZNH010000285.1 GCA_012798365.1 Methanomicrobiales archaeon
CATACACTTTCGACCACAGGTACCCGTAATATCCCGCATCATACCCGCCCATGATATGACCAAACGAAGCCGGGACGTGCAGGCCCGGCAGGAGCGGTTTTTCCATCACGTCATAGTACGTGGTGTAATAGAGCGCGGTCGGATCGATAGGGGGTTTTTGTGCATGGAGCTGCAGGTCATAGAGCGAATACACCAGCTGGGATGAAAAATACCGGCCGTTTCCGGCGTCTTTTGCAGCAATGATCCGGTCACGGAGTTCCGCGGGAAGTTTCTCGGAGGAGTTGGCGTAATGGCCGGAGATCGAGACCATGACCTCCGGGTCATAGAACCACTCCTCCAGGGATTGCGAAGGGGTCTCCACAAAGTCCCACTGCACGTTATTACCAGCAAGTGTCCCATACGGGACGCGGGTGAGGAGGCTGTGCATCGCATGGCCTGTCTCGTGGAAGAGCGTAACAGTCTCGCCGGTGGTGAGGAGCGAGGGCTTATCGCCTGCGGGTGCCGGGATCTTGTCAACGACGATGACGATCGGGACCGAATAGGACCCGTCCTTCATCCGCCCGGTGCGGAGCTCGGTCTCGAACACGGAGTCCGTCTTGCCGGCCCGCGGGTAGAGGTCCAGGTACAGGTACCCGACCGTTGCATTATCGGATGTGTTGCTGACCCGGAACAACCGGACATCGTCAGCCCAGACATCAGCACCTTTGACTTCGTCAAACCGGATGCCAAACAGGGTGCCGCAGGTCCGGAACATACCCGACACCACCGTATCCGCCGGGAAGTACTCCTTCACTTCATTCTCATCATAGGAGTACCGGAGGATCTTCTGCTGCGCAAGAAGCCAGGAGATGTCCCAGGCATCAACACTGGTTGCAGAGGGATCAAAGGTCTTTTTGATCACCAGCAAATCTGCAAGCTCATCGCGGCTCTTCTCCTGCAGGGGTTTTTTCATCCCTTCAAGGAATGCCATGGCCGCAGCCGGATTCTTTGCCATCCGGCCGTCAAGCTGGTAATCGGCCCAGGTGGGATACCCGAGCTCCTGCGCAATCTCGTACCGGAGCCGGACCGCTTCGGCAAGGAGCCGGGTATTCTCTTCAGCCATCACGTTGTTGGACGCGACATACACGGCCTTGCGGGTTTCGCTATTTCTCGCATTCCGCATCACGGCACTGTAATCCGGACCGGACATCGTGACCCGGTACTTTCCGTCCGGCGTGCGGGCAAAACTCTCCAGGTCATCTTCCGGGACACCAGCCAGTTCCTCCCGCGTGAACACAAGGGAGGTGACATCATTGTTCAGGTTAGCATTGTAGCGGGTCTCGAGCCGGCTGACTTCCTGCATCTTCTCCCGTACCCGGGCAAGCTGGTCATCCGGCAGTTTCAGGCCGTTTAACTCAAACGAGAGCATGGTCAGGTTGTACAGCCGCGCTTCGTCCGGGGTCCGGGGTTGTGCATCCTTTATGGCATTGTACAGGTCGCGCCGGGTGCTCACACCGGTGATGAAGATCCCCCCGGATTCGCGGGCTTTCATGCCTTCTGCTGCAATCGCGGGATCCGGTGAGACCTGGCCCATGATGGTGAGCGGGTTTATCGCATCACTGTAATCGGTGAGCGCCACCGAGAACGCGATGAGGGTGTTGTCCGGGGTGCGCTGCTCCGGGGCAAGTGCCGCGATCGCATTGAAGGAGGCGTTGGCGTTCTTTTCGGCTGCTGCAGAAAGGTTCGTTATCTCGCCGGGCTGGTAATGGGCCCGGATCAGGTGGATCTCATCCACCGGCACCGGTGCCGGTGTTGCTGCCGGCATGCTTGCGCTTTCGGGCGTGCCTGCGGGTGCAGGCCGGGTACATCCGGCTGCCAGGATCAGGAGAAGCAGGAGAACGGATACAGCAACGATCAGGGAGGGTCGGATACAGACAGGCATACTGAGAATCTTCCGTGCCCTTTCCCTCTGCGGCTGGTCAGATAAATCCAGTGGTTTTCCATCAGCCAGTACCTGCAAGAAACAAAAACTCCGGATACCGCAGCGTTTGCTATTACCATTCCCCGGTTGCGAATCAACAAGGTGTTTCATCAGCGTGGTTCC
>JAAZNH010000286.1 GCA_012798365.1 Methanomicrobiales archaeon
GGTTGTCATCGGCAAAGGACCTGCACGGGCGCGTTTCTGATTAACACACAAAATTATGTGCCGAAAATATTTATGTTAGCGGATTATTGGTGGGGAGCTGCCGGTGCTGGCACACCGGAAGATTACCGGCATCAGCCCTCTCGTGCAACTGGTCCGGGTGAACCAGCACTCCCGGACTTTTTCCTTTTTCCGTGCTTTGGAGAAAAAAATTTTCCAACTGCGGACGTGTTCCGTGCTGCTCTGGAAGAATTCATTTTTTTCTTAAAAGGAACAATGCGGTGCGACAATTATTCCCGGTTACCTGGTTACGAACTATTCCAACGACAACATGTGACCGGAATCAGGAGATTAACCAAACCGAAGTGATCCGTTTATTGAAGCCGCCGCGGGGCGCCCTTCGGGGCGGCGGCCGTGCTCGGTTCCGGGGTTTGGGGGCATCAGCCCCCATCATCTCTCTTGAGGATTTCAACAGAGCATTTTTTCCGTAAAATGCCGGGCAGAAAACAAAAAAAAGCCACGGGATTTTTTTGTGGACGGTTCAAAAGGATAATTCCCGCCAGGAAAAATCAGAACGATAGGGCCCTGCATATCGCCCACCGGCCAACCGATCCACCAGGGCATTCCGGCCCGGTGGAAAAATGAGGGGGATACCGGTTTCGTTACGCAAGTTTCCAGGCTGCCCGGTCCTGCCCGTCAAACTGGATGTCAACATAGGTGTCCTGCGGCTGGAGGGTTTTGGGCACCTCGAAGATCAGGTACCCGTCAATCGCATTGCCCTGGCCGGGGTACACGAAGTCCTGCGTTGTCCCGTGCGAGTAGCCGTAGTCCTCGACATACTCCTGGTTGAAGTAATCCGAGTACTGCTCGACCTCTTTCACCTCAACGGGGGTTGCATCCCGGTCAGAGGCTTTGTTAGGAAGGTAATGCGTGGGATCGGAATAATAGGATTGGCCGTTGTTGCTGACGATAATCGAACTTGCCTTGGGGTAGGGATAGCCGTCCTTGCCGATGTTTTCGATGTTGATGAAGACAAACAGGTACTTGTTTGCGGAACTTTTCGGTTTCTGCTCGTAATACTTGTTATCCATATCATTGTGCCACTGGTACGTGTCACCGATCCAGTACCGGTACACGGTTGCCCGGCTTGCGTACTTGCCTTCATTGTAGGAGAAAACCTCCTTGAGCTTGAACGCATTGGGAAAAGGATCCGGTGTGGGCGTGGGAGTCGGGACGGGGGTGGGAACGGTTGTCACGACAGTTGGTTCCGGCGTGGGAACCGGGGTCGGTGTCGGGGTTGGTGTGGCAAACGGCGAGGGAAGCGATCCGTCCTGCATCTTTGGCAGCACCACAAAGACTGCTGCTGCGGCAATGATGAGAACGACAACAATGCCGCCAATGATCAGGAGCGGGAGCTTATTTCCTCCGGCAGGTGCAGAAGCCGGGGACCCTGCCGGGGCGGGAGCCGGTGCCATCACGGGTGCAGCCGGTTGCGGGAACGGGGCCGGTGCGGCTGCCGGGGCCTGCTCAACCGGTGCCCCGCAGCTCTCGCAGAATTTTACCCCGTCCGCAAGCTTCTGGCCGCAGACGGTGCAGAACTGTTGTACCATACCAGTAACCGGTACAGTACAAGAATAAAAACGTGGTGCCGGTTATACCCGGACCGGAAGGTCGGCCGGGGTCCAGCTGGCAATGGTCTTTTTGTCTTCCATGTCATGGAACTGCCGGAGCGAGACCGTGATGTCACGCGTGAAGGCAAAGTACCCGATCTGGGTGGTGCGGCAGAGTTTCATGGCCATGTCCATGAGTCCGCGGGGATCGGGCCGGGCTTCGCCCAGCCAGATGTGGAAGATGTTGCCGCCATCCACGATCGGGAAGAAGGTGTGCTCGATCTCCATACGCTTGGTGAGCGGGACATCGGCCCCCGGGGCAACATGCGTGCCGTTGGTATAATAGATGGGGAGGTCGCGGCTCTTGCCGAGCTGGGCGATACTGCCTTCAAGATCACCCTTGATGACCTTCTTTGCATGTTCATGGTAGCGCCGGTCAAGGAGATCGGCAACCGCAAAGCGCTGGCCGGTGGTCTCGGCCGGCGTCCGGGCCAGGGCAAGGGTCATGTTGTTGCGCCGGCTCAGTTCTTTGCCGTACTGTTCCATCTCGATCATAGCCCGGACCGCGAGCTTGAACGCGGCCTTGGATTCGTGCATCTGCTGGCCGGTGTGGTGCTGGACCATCTCGTTGACACCCACGACTCCGACCGTGTACACGAGGCCTTCGAGGTCAACGGCTACTGCACCGCGATCGCCGGTATTGGGATCCTTGGGCCGCTGCATGGCAAACGGCATCCGGTTGTTGGCCCGGACAATGTTCATCCAGCGCCGCTTGATCTTGAAGATCTCGACGGCAACGTCCATGAGCTTCTTGAGTTCGGCAAAGAGCCGGGCATCGTCGCCTTCCGCATTGTAGGCAGCCCGCGGGCAGTTGACGGAAACGACCTGCCAGGAGCCCATCGAGAAATGCCGGCCTTCTTCGAAGAGGAGTTTCTGGTCAAACTCCGAGTCCTTGTCGGCCACCGTTGAGAACTGGTAGGCGCAGCACTGGTAACAGGAGATGCCTTTTCCTGCACCGCGGTAAGCCGGGAGCTGGTTGTCATAGTAGGGTGTCCCGAACTTGCTGGCGAGCTCAAAGGTCATGAGATAGAGTTCCTGATACGTGGGAAGGTCCGGGTGCTTTTTATTGAACTCCGTCCGCTCATGCATAAAGTCCGGCTCGATCGAGATCTCGGGCTTGGGGAAGTTGAAAGGTTTTCCCCAGTAATCGCCTTCCAGCATAACCTCCATGAGTGCCTTGAAGAGGAGCCGGACTTCGCGCTCGAACTCACCGTAGGTGCGCAGCGGGGCGGATTTGCCGTCCCAGATCTTGCCCTTGTATACGCAGGGTTTGTCAACCCAGAGGGTAGGAACACCGGGGCAGAGCTGGATGGACGAGAAGACGAGCTGGCCGCCGCGGGCCACCATCATCTGCGTCATCTCGTACACAAACATCTGGACCATCTGCTTGATCGCGTCGTAGCTGAGCCCTTCCATGAAGGGGGCAAGGAAGGTGAGGAAGTTGTAGTAGCCCTGGCCGCCGGCAAAGTTGGTCTGGGCCGATCCGAGGGCCTTGACCGCGTGCAGGATTGCGACCTCGGCGCGTTTTGCCGGGCCGGCAACCGATGCCTTGGTCCCGTTGCCGTCCGGCATCAGGCCATAGTAGAAGAAGTAGCGCAGGTCCCAGTCCTGGCAGAACGGCCGGGTGCCGAAGTATTCGAGATCATGGATATGCATCTCGCCGCAGAGGTGGTGGTCGGCAAGTTCCGGCGGGAGCTGGAGCAGGTACTGTTCCTTTGAGATCTTGTCGGCCTTCTTCTTGTGCGAGGTCTCGGCATTCTCCTGCAGGTTGGCGTTGTCGTGGGCCTCGAATCCCTTGCCGACATCGATTAAGTGCGCATCATAGACCGGGGTACCGACTCGGGTCGAGACATTGCGGTACTGGATCATGCCTTTTTCCAGGAGCACGATGTTGACGATCTCACGGATCAGCGGGCCCGAAAGGGACTTGAGGCCCATGTTCTTGATCCGCTGCTCGACATCGATGGCGATCTCCTGCGCCTGCTCTTCCGTTGCGCCGACATAGCCGTAGAACGTCTCGACAAGTTTTGTCTCTTTGACAATCTGCTGGACAATCCGGTTGCGGTCCCATTCGATGATATGGCCGTCGGTTGTCCGGACACCCGGGAGGGCCGGGACGGCAAGACCCTCAAACGTCAGCTGTTTTGTTTCACGGTGCGCCGGCATCAGTCACCTGAAATGAACGTGGCGATCTGTTTCTCGTCCAGTTTTCCACCGGGGAACATGTCATCAGAGGTGAAAAAGTCATCGCCTTTCTGGAGCACCGGCGCCTCGTTGACAAAGACCCCGTTGACACGGAGCTCGGTCAGCGATTCAGCCGAGGAAAGATCGCGCTCGGTATACGTGCAGCCCTTCTTTTTCAAAAATCCTTTTAATTCTTCGCAATGCGGGCAGCATTCAAGTGAATATACAATCAGGTCCGGAAGTTTCGGCACAAAAAACAACCCCTACTCTGTCATCTATCCAATAGGCAGTATGTGAATAAAAAAATCTTGGTTTGCACATACAGTCTTGTTATAAAGGGTCGGAACTGGCCCGGGCCGGTCCGGTGCCTGCAGCCCGGTCCCGCGGCAGTCCCGCGCCATGAAGCGATTACCCTTATCTGGGGAATAGAACAATAGTACCGTAATGGTAAGGGCATTTCTCGCACTCGAGCTTTCAGACGAGATCCGTGCCGGGCTGAAAACAGCGCAGGACACCCTGCGCACCTCATCTGCCCGCATGACCTTTGTGGAGCCGCGATATATCCATATAACGGTAAAATTCCTGGGCGATGTGGATGAAAAACTCCTGCCCCGGGTCATGGATGCGATCCGGAATGTGCCCTTTGCCCCGTTCACCGCAACCGCCGGTATCGTCACGGTCAACAACCCGAAACGGCCGTTTACGGTCTGGTGCAGCATCAGGGACGGCGGGAAAAGCGCTGAACTGGCGGCTCTTGTGGAGAATGCCATGGCCCCGCTCGGGTTTGAGAGAGAGACCCGGCGGTTCACCCCGCATGCAACCCTTGCCCGGGTCAAGGACTTTGATCCTTCGCTCTTTTCTGCCCTGAAAAAACTCGAGGGAACTGAATACGGCGAGTGCCGGATCACCGGTATCCGGCTGAAAAAGAGTACGCTGACGCCCCAGGGGCCGGTGTACGAAGACCTGCTGGTGGTGACATGGTGACCGGGAAACGCTCTGCAATCGAAGAGAAGGTGCTGGAGGAAATCCGGCCTACGCAGGCAGAGCGCGACCATGTCTGCGGAATTGCAAAGAAGCTGCTTGCCGCTATTGCTGACACCGGTAAAGCGCAGGGGATGGTTGTCGGCTCGATTGCCCGGCACACGTGGGTCAGGGGCGACCGGGACCTGGATGTCTTCATGCTCTTTGACCCGGGCATGACCCGCGAGGAACTCGAAGCAGAAGGCCTCGGGCTGGCCCGGAAGATCGCTGCAACCTTCACAGACAGGTACCATGAAAAATATGCCGAGCACCCGTACATCAGCGCCCATATCGATGACGTGGACGTAGATCTGGTGCCCTGTTTTGCTGTTGAAAGTGCTGCCCGGATCCAGAGCGCCGTTGACCGGACTCCGTTTCACACCCGTTACATCACGGATAAGATCAACGGGCTTGTTGACGATGTCCTGCTCCTGAAACGGTTCACCAAATCCGGCGGGATCTATGGTTCCGACCAGATGACCGAGGGGTTCTCGGGGTATTTGTGCGAACTCCTCACGCTCCATTATGGCGGGTTCATCCCGCTCCTGAAAGCGGCATCTGAATGGAAGCCCCAGATGGTGATCGATCCTGAGAACCATACCGCAAAGGAGTTTCCCGAGCCGCTGGTCATGATCGATCCGGTGGACCCCCGGCGCAATGTTGCAGCCGCGGTCTCCCTTGACCGGATGGTGGCCTTTGTCGAGCTGGCCCGGGGGTATCTTGAAGCCCCGTCAGATCATTTCTTCTCGCTTCCCGAAACGCACACGATTTCCCGCGATGAACTTGCCGGCCTTCTTGCTGACCGGGGGACCCGGCTCTTTGCCATCACATTCCCGACCCCGCCCTATATCGAGGAAGTCATCGTGCCGCAGCTCAAACGCAGCGTGATTGCCATCGCCGAGCACCTTGAGCGCAACGGGTTTGTTGTCCACCATGCCCATTACACGATGCGGCCGGACCGGTGCATCTTCCTCTTTGAACTGCTGGTAGCCGAACTGCCGAAGATAAAAACGCATATCGGTCCGCCCGTCTGGAACCGGGTGAATGCGGAGAAGTTCCGCGAGAAGCATATCGTCTCGACCCTGCCGGGCCCGTACATCAACAACGGCCATTACGAGATGGAAGTCTACCGCGAGTTCACGCAGGCAAAGGATTTGATCGCATCGGATGCGCTCCTGCAGGTATCCCTCGGGAAACATGTGCGGCAGGCTCTCGAAAAAGGCTGGCAGGTTGATGAAGGGCCGGACTGCTGGCAGAAGGAGTTTGAACCATTCATTGCGGCATTTTTCCGGCGGGGTTCGCCCCTGATCCGGGTCCGCCGGAAGATCCTCGATCTCTGAATGGTCCGGGCAGGCTATTATTCCCGCACGGGGAATTTCCCGGCCAGGCCGGGCGGCGGGGTTGCGGGGGCGGACTGTCTCCGGCTGATGTCCCGCACCAGGACGAGCAGCCGGTTGATCGCACCGTTTGAGTCACGCAGGGGAGTGGTGACAAGTTCCCCGCGGAACCGGTTCTTCCGGTTGCTGACAAGAATATATTCGTACGGTTCGGCATCCAGGTCGCCGCTCAGGATACTGGCAATCCGGGACCGTGCAATGAGATGGTAGGCGGGATCAATGTAGTCCAGCGCGTTCCTGCCGGCCACCGGCTCCTCGCAGGGGATCTCGAAGATGTCGTACATGCGGGGGGAGCAGAACAGGACATTGGCCCCGGGGTCCAGGATGAGGATTCCGTCACCCGACGCGGTCACGATGGCCCGGTACTGCTCTTCGCTCTCGCGCAGGTTCTGTTCAAGCCATTTCCGCTCCGTGACAACCGATGAGACCATGAGGGCCGCGTCCCGGGTGTCGCCCCAGCTGATCGGGCTGATCTGGTGCGAGAGCCATTCGGTGATGGTATCACCCAGGAGGATGCTGGATTCAAACCGCATGAATTCCCCGGTGGCAAAGACCCGGTTGAGGGCATTGGCCAGAAGGTGTTCCCGGCCCGGCGTGAAGTAGTCTGCTGCCCGGGTGCCGGTAAGACCCTGTACGGCCGGTTTGCCGTAGGGCCGGCATTTGTTGATGAAAAGAATGGTGCCCTCACGGTCAAGCACCGTGATGAACACCGGAGCCTTGGTGATGATGGAGCGCCATTTCTCCTCGTTCTTTGCAAGGTCTTCCTGCGCAGCGTGGAGACGGGTAATATCATACAGGGCGCCCTGGATATGCAGGATCCGGTTGTCGTGGGAGGTTACCGTGTGGAGAATCCCATGGATCCAGCGGACCGTTCCGTCGCGGTGAAGGATCCGGAAGACCGTATCAGCATGATACCCGGGTTCGGAGGCAAGGTGCGCCATGATCTCCATATAGTGCGTGCGGTCCTCCGGGTGGATGAGGTCTTCCGGGGTTTGGGCACCCGAGAGGAACTCCTGCCGCTTACAGCCGGTCATCTCTTCGACCGTTCCCTCAAGAAGGAAGAACCGGCCCGAGACTGTCATCTGGAATGCGATGCCGTCAAAGTTTTTGACAAAACTGAGGAATTTTTCTTCCGACCGCTGCAGTCTCTCGTTCATGCGGCGGTTCCCGACAGCCCGCCGGATCTTGTGCATGAGATCGGTATACTGGACCTTGGGGTCCCCGCCTTTCTGGACATAGAAGTCCGTACCGTTCTCAAACGCCTCGATGACAACTTCCTCCCGGCCTTTGCCGGTGAAGATGATGAACGGCTGGCCGGGAAACTCGTTCCTGATGATCTTCAAGAGGTCAAGACCGGTGATGTCGGCCATCTGGTAATCGGAGACGACAATATCAAACGGGCGGGACCGGATGAGGTCAAGGGCAATGCTCCCGGAAAGGGCCGTGGTGACGGCAAATGATCCAGTACGTTCAAGATAGTGTTTGCAGGCATCAAGAACGGATGATTCATCATCCACGTACAGGATGGAGATCACCTGGTTATCCGGGCGGGTATTTTCCAAAGTAAAAATATGTCGGGGTATAAAATAATAAATCTATATGATTTGCATTTCCGCTGGTGCACGCAAGGGGTGGTGGTGTGCCCGGGCGATCTGCGGCAAAGGATGTCCGGCTTCCGCACGAGGTCGTGAGAACGTGAGGGAAAAACCCTGCAGCAATGATCCGATTCCGGGAAAAACCCCGGCCCGTAAGGGACAGGGCGGGGAACTTATAACCCATACCACCACACGTATTATGACACCAGAAACGGATCCAGTATTGTCAAGCATCGGTCCCAGCACCCGCCCGGGCGGGATGCAGTTCTGGACGCATGCTTTGCATAAGGTGTATTTCCAGGTGGGTGGAACATGTCTTTGAGTAAACCAGCTGAAGTATCAAAACTGCTAAAGAAGATTGAAGCCGACAAGGTCAAGTTCATCCGGCTCCAGTTCACGGATATCACGGGACTTCCCAAGAACGTCACCATCCCGACCGTCCAGGCTGAAAAGGCGCTGACCGAAGGGATCTGGTTCGATGGGTCCTCCATTGAAGGGTTTGCCCGGATCGAAGAGTCTGACATGCTCCTGAAGCCGGATCCGTCGACCTATGCGGTTCTCCCGTGGAAGACCCACGAGGCACGGGTTGCCCGGTTCATCTGCGACATCCAGAGTTATGGCAACAAGCCGTTCGACGGGGACCCCCGCTATGTCCTGCGCAAGACAATTGCCGATGCTGCAAAGTCGGGGTTCACGTTCAATACAGGCCCGGAGCTCGAGTTCTTCCTCTTCCGGATGTACGACGGTATGCCCACGACCGAGTTCGAGGACCATGGCGCCTACTTCGATCTCGCTCCCACGGACTCGGCCGAGGATGTCCGCCGCGATGTTGTCCTTGCCCTGAGCGACATGGGCTTTGAGATCGAAGCTTCCCACCACGAAGTTGCCGACAGCCAGCACGAGATCGACTTCAAGTACGGCGATGCGCTCGTCACTGCAGACCGGGTCATCACGTTCAAGTTCGCCACCAAGTCAATCGCCCTTGACCACGGCCTCCACGCATCCTTCATGGCAAAGCCGATCGCCGGCATTGCCGGAAGCGGCATGCACACCCACGGCTCACTCTCGAAGAACGGGAAGAATGCATTCTTTGATGCAAACGCAGAACTGCAGCTCTCGGACACCGCGATGTATTACATCGGCGGTATCCTGAAGCATGCAAAGGCCATCACCCGGCTAGCCAACCCCACCATCAACTCCTACAAGCGCCTGGTCCCCGGCTACGAAGCCCCGTGCTACATCTCGTGGAGCGCGGCAAACCGTTCCGCCCTTATCCGCGTCCCGGCTGCCCGCGGCAACAGCACCCGCGCCGAGCTGCGCAGCCCCGACCCGATGTGCAACCCCTACCTGACCTTTGCGTGCATGCTGGCCGCAGGTCTTGACGGCATCAAACACAAGATCATGCCGCCGGAGATGACCAACTCCAACATCTATCACATGGACACCAGGACCCGGAAGAAACTCAATATCGAGATGCTGCCCGGCAGCCTCACGGAATCCAATGAGGCACTCCTCAGCGACGAACTTCTCTGTAAGGTTCTTGGTGACCACGTGGTCGAGAACCTGTCCCGGATTGCCGAGCTCGAGACTGAGTCCTTCCGTCTCGCGGTCCACCCGTGGGAACTGGACCGGTACCTGGCAAACTACTAACCTTTTTTCCCCCACAGGGAATTGTGCGGGGGGTCTTTTTACAGAACCTGCCATGGGGGTACGATCCGGCCCAGGTGTTTTCAGGAAAGAAGTGGCCGGCTTTTTGGATTGCACCGGAGTTTTCCCGGCCGTTCTGGTAATTCCGGCAGGCTTTGGCAACACTCTCAGGTTCTGGCTGACCAAAAAAGGGGGTTATTTTTTCTGGTTCTTCTTCTGCTTTGCTTTTGCCAGTTTCTCGATGGCGGCAGGGTCCGCGCCCGGCTTTGTGCGGAGTTTTCCGGCCCGGACTGCTGCGTCAATGAATGCCCGTCCGGCCGTGTTGCGGATGATGAGAGTGGTCATCCCCGCCGGGCTGCCAACCGAACCCGCTGATATATCAGCCGCAAGGGAGGAGAAGTCCGTGCAGTAGTGGCACCCCGGGCGGATGCAGGACTCGATGCCGGCAAGAGGGATGCTGGCCTTCGTGCCATTGGTCCGCTCGACTTCGAGTTTTCCCTTCACATCGAGTTTTTTGATCTCGAAGGGCTCAAGGTTGTACTCCATCCGGAGTTTCCGGGTGACAAGCGAGGTATAATCAAACGATTCTGTACAGAACAGGCCGATCACCAGCCGTATCGCTTTTGCGTATGGCTGCAGGAGATCATTGTCGCTTGCCCGGATGCGGCCGATGGCCTGGACTGCGCAGGGAACCCCGACAACGGCAATGCGCTGGTACTTCCGGTCTACGACTGCCGTCTTCAGCGACGCCAGAAGCGGGACCCACCAGCTGTACCGGCTGCCGGCGGTCGTGATGAGCGCATCGGATTTCGTGATGATGGCTGACGCGTGCTTAAGGGTGAAGCGGTCTTCGGTTACGGTCACGACAGCATCGATGAGCCCTTCATCAAGGGCGTGGGCAAGGATGGCTGTAACCGCGCCGCCACTCTGCCGGCGGGGGATCTCGTACGTTGCCTGGGCAGACACCAGTTCAAGATATGCACCCAGGGTCTCATCCGGTTGTTCACCGGTCCGGGGACAGGCGGCATAGCATGCGCCACAGGAGACGGAGTCGGTAGCTTCTTTGCAATAGCCGCAGCTTGTCGGAGCTGTCACCATTTCGCCTTCGGAAAACGACAGGGCGTCGGCCGGGCAAACGGCAACACAGGCCCCGCAGCCCGAGCAGGTCCCGGTCTCCCAGACTTCGGCTTTCAGGTCAAGGTAGTTTTTGTGTGCCATCTTTCTCACTCCCACGTGTACTTGTTGGCAAACGGCCGCCGGCTCGCAGGAACGATCCGTGAATACTCTGCTGACAGGATTGGTTCCGGATCAAGCGTGAAGGTCCGGATAAAATCTTCCAGGATGGGCCGGATGGCCTTCTTCTGGTCGTTTGTCATCTTCTTCTGTTCAGCCCCGCCGCCAAGGCAGGCCGGGTCGATGCTGTCCCGTACTATGATCTCGCCACCATGGATGCCGCTGCCGACTCCGCGTTCACTGACCGGCGTCACCCCGTCAATGCCGAGGACGATCACAAGGCCGCCGGCCATGTATTCGCCAAGGAATGCCCGGGCATAGCCGCCCACGACAAGGATGGGGCGTTTTTCCTGGTATTGTTTCATGTTGATGCCGCCGCGATAGCCGATGTTGTCCCGGACATAGACCCGGCCGCCCCGCATGCTGTGGGCCACAGCATCGCCGGCACTGCCATGGATGACGACTTTTCCATTGTCCATGGTATTGCCCGGCGCATGGTCGGCATTGCCGTGTACGATGACGGTCGGACCGCTCATGAACATGGCAAGATCCCCGCCGGGGACGCCATTGACCGTTATGGTCACATCCTCCCCGCGAATACCGTCACCAATGAACCGCTGGCCAAGGACATTGTCCAGGATGATCTCCTTCTCCCCGCCGGCAACAAGGGCGCGGATCCGCTGGTTAAGGATCTGGTAGGGCATCCCCGCTGCATTGATTCGTACTTCTCCCATCGTTAAGCCCCCACGGTCTTTACATCCAGCACGTTCAGCAAACCTTCGTCGAGCATGTAGCCCCGGAGCCGGTCGCGGTTGCCGCGCAGGCTCTCGATGCTGTTGATGCCGGCCGCGCCCATCAGTTCTGCAAGCTCGAGCGTCCAGCCGTGGATCAGGTTTTCGACCTGGACCGCATTCACTTCCGGATCAAGCCGGGCAACGAGTTCGGGTTTCTGGGTTGCGATACCCCAGGCGCAGGTACCGCGGTAGCAGGTACCACAGACGCGGCACCCCATGGCTACGAGGGCTGAAGTCCCGATATAGACTGCATCGGCGCCAAGACAGATGATCTTGGCGACATCGGCACTCTCGCGGATACCGCCGCTTGCGATGATGGAGACTTCGTTGCGGATCCCCTGCTGGCGGAGTTTGGCGTCAACACTTGCAACAGCGGCTTCCACCGGGATGCCGACATGGTCACGGAATACCCGCGGCGTTGCACCGCTGCCGCCACGGAACCCGTCAATGACAACCGCATCGGCACCCGACCGGGCAATCCCGGCAGCAATTGCGGCGGAGTTGTGGACGGCGGCGATCTTGACAAAGACCGGTTTTTTCCATTCGGTTGCTTCCTTGAGGCCGCGGACGAGCTGCTTGAGATCCTCGATGCTGTAAATATCGTGATGAGGTGCCGGGCTGATAGCATCGCTTCCTTCCGGGATCATGCGCGTGCAGGAGATGTCTGCGCAGACCTTGTCACCCGGCAGGTGGCCGCCGATACCCGGTTTGGCGCCCTGGCCGATCTTGATCTCGATTGCGGCTCCCCGCTCAAGATAATTGATGTCAACCCCGAACCGGCCGGAGGCGACCTGCACAATCATGTGATCCTGGTATGGGTACAGGGATTCATGGAGCCCGCCTTCCCCGGTGCCCATGAAGGTGCCGGCGCGGCTGGCTGCTTTTGCAAGAGCGGTCTGGGCATTGAGGCTGATGGCCCCGTAACTCATGTGCCCGATCATGATCGGGGTCTCTATCTGGAGGTTGGGAGTCAGTTTCGTGCAGAGCTGGATCTCGCCGTTGTCCAGCTGCCGCAGGCTGAGGGATGAGGGTTTTTTCCCGATATACGTGCGCAGTTCCATGGGTTCGCGCAGGGGATCGATGCTCGGGTTGGTAACCTGGCAGGCGTCAAGGACGAGCTGGTCGAAGATGATAGGGTAGGGTTGTGCATTGCCCATTCCTGCAAGCACGATCTTTCCGGTCTTTGCCTGGTTGAAGATCGCCTCCCGCACTTCCCGTGTCCAGACCGGGTGGCTCCGGTAATCGCCGGGTTTCTCTTCGATCTCGATGGCATCGCGCGGGCAGAAGGCAAGACACCGGTGGCAGGCAACGCAGTTGCGGGAGTTGATATGGATCGCATCGCCTTCCTCGCGGAACACGCCATACGAGCAGTTCTCGATGCAGCGTTTGCATTTCATGCACCGGGCCGGGTCTATGGTTACCCGGTATTTCATGGGGGTGCTGCCGATGCTCATGAGTACACCCTCCCGATGACCGGTTCGCCGGCCCGGGGCATCCGGATGTTAGTGATATCGGAATCAATGGTCCGGATTGCTGCTTCTTCGCTGGAGATGAAGAGCCGGTCCCCGCACTCCGCGGTGACAAGCGGGCGGAGCTTGATCCGGTCAGTGAAACCGCAGAGCAGGTTCTCGTTTGCAACACAGATCGCAAACGGGCCGTTCATGAGCGCGGAGCCGTAGGCAAGCCGGATCGCCCGGTTGAGTTCCTGCTCTTTGGGGGGCATCCGGTCGATCTCTTCCCAGAAGGGCGGGGCAAATGCGCGGACTGCCAGTTCCTCGGAAAGGCCATGCCGGCGCACGAGAAGATCAACGAGGTATGCAACCACTTCCGTGTCGGTATGCATGGTGCATTTGTACCCGTAACTCTCGATGTAACGCCGGTTCGTGCCATAGGAGGTGATCTCGCCATTGTGGACGACACTCCAGTTCAGGAGGTTGAACGGGTGTGCACCGCCCCACCAGCCGGCAGTATTGGTCGGGTACCGGTTGTGGGCAAGCCAGAGGTAGCCCTTGTAATCCTGGATGCGGTAAAAATTCGCAACATCCTCGGGCCAGCCGGCGGCCTTGAAGACACCCAGATTCTTCCCTGAGGAGAAGATCAGCGCGCCGTTCCTCTCGCTGTTGACTTTCATCACCAGGTACGTGATGATATCCTCTTCCGGTGAGATGCTTTTTGGCATCATGCTCGGGTTCGGCCGGAAAAAGTAGCGCCAGGGGGTATGGATCTTGCGCAGGCCGGGCTGTTCATAGGTTTTGATCTGTTCATCGTGGACAATCATGCCCCACTTTTCCAGGAGGTTCTCAAGCGGGACTTTATGTTCCCGGATATTGTCAAAGAAGACATGGAGGGCGTAGTAGTCCTTGTAGTCAGGGTAAATCCCGTACGCCACATAGCCAGCCCCTTCGCCGCTGCCCCGCTCATTCATGGAGGCAAGTGCTTCCCGGATCCGCGAGCCGTCCATACACTGGCGGCCCCGGTCAATTACACCAATAATTCCACACATAGCATCACACGGGATATTGATTCAGTACTGTTGAGCATTCTTTTA
>JAAZNH010000287.1 GCA_012798365.1 Methanomicrobiales archaeon
AGCGGGCCGAGCTGGTCCATGCCCTCAGAGAATGCCCCGACGCCCGGCAGCACAAGCCCATCAGCACTGGCAATGTCGGCGATGTCACTGGTGATAACTGCCTGGGCACCGGCTTTCTCCAGACCCCGGATCACACTTCGCAGGTTTCCAAGACCGTAATCAATAATGGCTATCTTCGTCATCCTTTCCTCCTTCACGCAGCCTCCAGCGGCTTTCGGTAATCCATGAATCCGGTAGTCCCCGGGCTGCCTGCGACTGGCGGAGCCGGGCAGTCCAGCCCTGCCAGAGGTCGGGGTGGGACTCCTCGATCATGTGAATCAATGCCATATCGCTGGACGGGCACATGAAACATCCGATCCGGTCCAGGCCCTGTGCGTAGAGTATATTGTACGGCGCCTTTTCCCGGAAGATATAGAGCCAGACATGTAGCGCTGTCCAGTTATGGATAGGGGCTGCCGAGAGCTGGACCGGGACATTCCGGTTGCGCCAGACCCGGTCGCTCCTGGCGCGGGTGGCGGATTCATAGCGCCGCTGGCCGATGAACGAGAGGCACTCGCCCCATTTTTCTTTGATCAGGTCGCCGACCGGTGTCAGTTTGCAGACCTTGCAACACCAGCGGGCATTGACGGCGGGCGGGCCCTGTTTTTCAAACGTCTGCCAGAAGGTGGTGTTGCCATCCGTCCGGATGATCTCAAGACCGTATTGTTCTGAGACGGCATCCACGTTTGCATAGGTTTCTGGAAATTCGAGGCCGGTATCGGCAAAGAGCATCGGGATCTTCCCCAGCGCTTTTGTGACAACAAGCATCGTGGCAAGACTGTCCTTTCCACCGGAATAGGAGACGTTGGGCTGGAGCCGGGGGTTCCGGTTTGCCACATCCATGACAAACTGGATCGCCTCACCCTCGGCCCGCT
The DNA here is from genome assembly GCA_012798365.1 of Methanomicrobiales archaeon. Classification (GTDB taxonomy): domain Archaea; phylum Halobacteriota; class Methanomicrobia; order Methanomicrobiales; family Methanospirillaceae; genus Methanoregula. Next base: position 915 of record JAAZNH010000287.1, read on the forward strand.
CCAGTACGTCCGCGTTTGCCCGGACGGCATCGTCCCATGATGCAGCGCCCGGCACTACCTGTGATGCAATGTTGCGTCTTGTGCGGACGATTGCGCCTTTCTTCATCTCCCGTGCTTCGGCGGCACTGACTTTTGCCCGCCCGACGCCAATACAGGTCCGGTCCGGTCCGAGGATGAAGACCTCATCGCCTGCCTGTACATGATCCTCAACAAACGTGACGCCCGGTGCAAGCACACTCATGCCCTGGTCCCGGATGAACGGAATGGCATCTTCACTGACAAGCACGTACCGCTTCGTGGGTGAAAAGATGGCGCAGGCTTCCGGCCGGGGCACCGGCTCCCAGGCGCGCTTGTCCGGGAAATACCGGATAATGCCGGCAACACCGCCGCCGACAATGACCTCTTCCATCCGGTCGTTGTCCGGCACCTTGTTGAGGAGGGCGATGTGGCCTTCCGGGATAAGGTCATCCCCGAAATGATCGCGGTAGATCCGGTTGATCAGCGCAACATCCGCAGGAAATGCCGGGCGGGAATCACCCGGGGGAGTAACCTTCACTTCGCGGGTGGCGGCACCGCAGGCACACTGTTTTGCCAGTACCGGGGTGTGGCAGTGGTCGCACCAGCGCAGCAGCATCTTTCCAAGATAGATCGGGCGCATCTTCTCTATGGTTTCGCGCCGGAAGGATAAAAAAAGTAGCAGGTTTTTCCCGTTCGTTCACCAGACGGATGTGTTGTGGCTGTGCCTGCAGGGCCTGGGCCGGGCCGGGGGTATCAGGGAGCATTGATAACCCTCCATCGTCAAATAAATAACAGAAACATATGATCGATCCGTGGTTTTTTGCCGCATTCTGCCTCTGTCTCCTGGCAGTTGGTGCACTTGTCCGGGTAGTCCGGATTCCCGTAATCTACGACCGTCTTGTGGCAGCAACCGTGACCATCACCATCGCCGCCTCAGCCGGCCTTCTCGTGTGCATCGGGTCCGGGAACCTCCTCATTCTCGATATCACGATTGTCATTGTCCTTCTGGCTTTTGCCGCGGTTATCGCGTCGGGTGCCGGCGCAGAGGAGGCACGTACATGACCAGCCTTATCGCTGATATCCTCATCTATCTCTGCCTCCTTGCCGGGGTCGGGTTCGGGGGAATATCGCTGATGGGTCTTTTGATCTTCCCGGACATCCACAGCCGGATGTATACCGCCCTCCGGGCCGGGCTCATCAGCATCGCTGCGGTGGTCCTAGCAGCCTGCATCTACGGGATTGCGATGAGCATGGGTGCCGCGGGAGAATTATATTTCACGTTCATCATCCACGTGCTCTTCCTTGCCGGAATCGTTGTCGTGGCAGTCCTTGTCATCAACCGGCAGCTCCTGGAAAAGACAAAAGCGCTTATGTACCGCGGACCGGTGGCGCCTGCTGATGCTGCAGCAAAAAAAGAATCCTGATTTTTTTTAAAAATAATTTTTCCGGTTAGAAATATTTCTGCTGTTTTTCAGGCATTTCGTCCTCATCCATTTCGTCCGGGACCGGCTCCAGGAAACAGAGCACGGCAGCAATTCCCAGGAGGAGCACGGCCGGCAGGTAAATGGTAAACAGGGCAAGCGATCCTGCAAGCGGGATGGAGAGGGTGATGAAGACTGCCGAGAAGATAAGCATGTAGCCGGCGAACCGGGTCTCCTTGTTGGCAATCACTGCTCCCATCAGCCCGAGGCTCGAGAAGAGGGCGGCCTGGACACCGGATAAGGTGACATCACTTGCAGTTGCCGTGAAGATAACGTAAACTGCGGTCAGGATGCCCAGAAATCCCCCGGCAAGCCCCAGAATGAATTGTTTTTTCATATTCTTACCGATGTTGTCATCTCCAATAAAGGTTGTCGTAGCTGGTGGCCCCCGGCCCGTTTTTCGCCCGGAATTCTTTTTTTTGCGGGCACCCTTGCGGCACATGATGCTTTTTACGACCTGATTCTGCGCGACCGTACCGGAAAAAACTGCAATTTTGCGAAATATAATTTCTCTGAATACTTGGTATTTTTTCAATCCGGGCGATTTTAGGACAATTGCGCATTTCCTGATGGATCGTGCCAAATCTTCTTTTTTTGCACAATTGCGGTCAATTTTCATGGCAAAACCGCATGGTTGAGCACCATTCTGTGCCAGAAAACGGCATTGCGACCAAAATATTTATTAATTCCCAAATTAAGAGAAAATATAACCCTTTCCGGTAGGAGGTGGATTCCTGATGGCAGCAGCAAAGAAGGCAGCGGCAAAGAAGCCGGAAGCAAAGAAGGCTCCCGCAAAGAAGGCGGCAGCAAAGAAGAAATAATCTTCTTACCCAACACTACACTTTTTCTTCGGATTTCCCGGATTTTAATGGTTTTTCACGGACTCTGGCAGCAATGCTCCTGTTTTCCCGGCTATCCTGCCGGATGTCTTTTTTTTAAGCGGATCACCTCCCGTTCCGGGTGCATAATCCACGGGGATTGAACCGGGGGTCAGGATAAAAAAGAGAAATTCTCATTGCAGATCCAGCATCGTGAAGGTGCTCTACGTGTGTGGATGAGGGTTACTTGCAGGAATCCGGCGGTGATGTCTTACGGGCAAATTTCCCCCTGAGCATCAGCATCTTTCGGCAGCGGGGTTCCTGCACCCATCCGTTCTCCCGCTTTGAACACCCTGGTGGCAGTATCATTACCCAAAATCATCTCCATTCCCGAACTGTTTCATGGGGAACTCCGTGCATAACTCTCAAGCATCCGTTGTCCAATCGGGTCCCAGAGAAAGATGTGGTCCACCTTGTTCCTCCCCCGCCGGCCCATGGCTTCGGCTTTCCATGGATCGTCAACCAGATTTGCCATGCCCCATGCAAGCGAATCCGGATCCGGATCTGCCTTGATCCCGTTGATGAAGGGATCAATATTTTCCGAAAGCCCGCCCACGTTCGAAGCTACCACCGGCTTTTCGGCACTCCACGCTTCGAGCAGGACCAGGCCGAATGGCTCATTCCTGCTTGGTATGACCACAAGATCGCAGGCATTCAGCAGCCGGAGATATTCCGAATCGGCAATGTACCCGACAAAATTCACCGGAAGGTCCCGCGCCCGTTCCTGGAGATACTGTTTCATGCCCCCGTCCCCGGCCACGATGATCCTGGCATCCCAGCGATGCTGGGAGAGTTTACGGATTGCATCAATGAGAAGGTCCGGGCCTTTCTGGTACACGAGCCTCCCGACAAAGAGAATGAGCGGGGTATAGGGATGGAGCCCATAGGCCCGTTTGACCTCGCCAGGGTCGATTGCGGTACGGTACTGCCCGGGCACTATCCCGTTGGGGACGACATCGCATTTCTCCTCTGGTACATTGTAGAGCTGCATAATCTCGTTCTTGAGGGTGGCCGAGACCGTTGTGATCCGTTTTGCAATAAGCGCGCCATACCATTCCTTACCCGAGATCTCCCGGTACTCCCACCAGTCCCCGTACTGGTTTCCGTTCCTGCCGTATTCGGTTGAATGGAAGGTAAGGATGGTTTGCCGGTCCTGCAGGGTGTGGAGCGCCTGTATGGGGTGCCAGTCATGGAAATGAAGGATATCAAACCGTTCGGCCCGGTCCGCTTTGCGGAACTGGTCAACCATGATGCTGCTCATGGAGTCGCAGTACTGGATCGTGTTGTTTCCGGATGGCCGGCAGTAATGATAATGAACTCCGTTAATGGTCTGGTCCGGGATAAATCCCCGGGTAAAATAATGTACTTCGTGCTGTTTTGCCAGGGTCTCGGCAAGGTTGGTTGCGGCACTGGCAAGCCCCCCGACCCGCTCTGCGTACATGGATTCCCATGCAAAGAATGCTAGGTTAAGCGTCTCCATAATGCATCACGTTCTGTCCTGATAGTGTCCACAAGTTCATGGCGCTGCCGGCAGTTTTGCACTGCCCGGGCCAGTTTGGGATCATCAAGCGTTTCTCCAATCCACGTCACGAAATCCCCCCGTTCCTGGTGCCATGTAACAGAATCGTCTGGAACCCTGCGCAGCAGGTCCAGGAACTGATCCAGGTTGTAGGCCGTATGGCCGATGGAGCCGGTTGGCCCGGAAAAACAGAAGGCCTGGTCCGGTCGCAGTGTTCGCAGTGTCCGGGCAGCTTTCTTGTTCTTCATGACCCGGATATGGCGCTGCTCGAAATCCGCAAGTATCGTCATATACGTAAGGAACGCATCGTGCGCATTGTGGTGGCTGAAGTAATTATGCACTTCCCCGCAGGTCCCGAACTTCGATGCCATGTAGTAGAAATGGTCGCTTGTCTGGAGGTACCGCCAGAGTTGTTTATCGATAGCATAGGTCTGGGCTTTCTGGATGGCGCAACAGGCGATCTGCTGGCAGTCATTTCCCGTCCATGCCGAGGTATCCTTCTCAATGTCGGCCCATGATATCGTTTCAGCAACATCGATGGTTCCGACCGGGGCATGGGTCTGGATGACCTCCTCGGGCAGGAGCGTGCGTACGGCGCGTTTCTCCAGTTCATCAGGCAGGGATCGGAAAAAGTTAAAGATCCCGGTCTCTTCCCAGAAATGCTCGCCGATTGTCTCGTAATCCAGAAAAATGGTGACAACCCCGCCCGGGCACCGGGAAATCCAGTCTGCATACACATCTGCTGTCAGCGGGTACTTATCCCAGCGCGGGTTTGCAAAACGGAATGCAATATCATCAGAAAGACAAGTATCCCTCAGGAGGACCGGTAAATCCTGGCACGTATAGACATACCGGGGACTTCTCCAGCCAAGGATGCGATCAACCCCTTCGGTAAAGATCCCGTGAAATCCCAGGTCCCGAATACCGGCAGCTACCCGGTTATCAAATGTGAACTCCGTGTTCTCGAACATGGTCGGGCGGATCCTGAACCGGTCATACATCAGGTCCGTGTGCATCCGGACCTGGTCGAAAAATTCCCCCTGGTCAAAAAAGCTGCTGGCAATACTGTGATAATAGGTCTGGCCCAGCAGTTCGACATTCCTGTGACGGGCGACCTGGCCGAAGAGATCCATGATATCCGGCTGCCAGAGTTCCAGCTGTTCGATGAGCGTTCCGGAAAGGGAGAACGAGCACCTGAATCCCTCATCGAGTTTTTCGAGGATGAGCCGGGTTGCCGGATCATAACATTTCTGTGTGACCCGGTCAAGGATCTCACGGTTGATGCTGTCAAAGTACTGGCTGAATATCTCCTTTCTTCTCCTATTCCCGCCAGGAACAAAGCGACGGTTCAGCCTGAATGGCTGGTGCACTTCAAAACCGATACAGATCTCCGGCATCGTTATCTC
>JAAZNH010000288.1 GCA_012798365.1 Methanomicrobiales archaeon
CGGCAAGAATTACTGCTGGCGGAAGGGGCGCGGCAGGGGATTTTACCAGGACCGGGTTCAGCCGCGTTGTCTCTCCGGCTTTTACCGGGACATCCAGGGAGTAGGTGCTATAACCGGGAGCCTTGATCTCGACGATATGGTTTCCTGCGGCAATATCCTTAAGATCCAGGGGCGTCGGACCTTTCATCTCCGAATCCACAAAGACGGTTGCCCCAAGGGGGGTGGAGGAGACCGAGAGGGTTCCAAAACCGGCCGGTGCCGCTGGCGTGGCGGAAGTGACCGGTGTGGCAGGAGCGGTGGTTTGTGTTTCCGGCGTCACGATGGCCGTTGTTAACGGGACGGGGGTCGGAGTCTGGGTGAGCATGGTGGATTCAGTGACCGTGAGATAATTCCGGTATGAACTCCGGGTCGTAGGACTCGTCATGATGACCGTGTACACGCCGGGGGGCATATCGACATGGAACCCGGCATTGAAATACCCCGAGGCACTGACCGTAGAGTCATATTTATGGACGGTCTTTCCCGACTCATCGGAGATATCAAAATGGACGCTGGTACTTCCCTTCTCAGAAATACCGGTCAGCTGGATATATTCCCCGGGTCCTGCCTGGGATGGCGAGACATCAACATAGAACTCGGGCTTCTTTAAGAGCAGGGAGGTTGTGGCAGTTTTTGCAGAATTGGCAAGATCAAATGCCGTGATATAGTACCGCGCAGTCTGGAGTTTTTCACTGCCTTTGATGCTGCCGGTGTACCAGACGTATTTCCATGTCCCGTCCGGGTTCATGACAACGCTGTTTCCGGTGCCGGGCTGGCCATTGAGGTCCATGAGCGGCAATCCTTCAGCCGGAAGACCCGGGCCGGTCATTTTTAAGGCAGTCCCGTTGCTGAAGGTGTTCCTGCCATCAAGGATAACCGGGTCTCCCAGGTAATTTCCGCCATACCCGCGATAGGCAATCTCGATGGTCCCGTTTACTGCGCCTGCGGGCAGGATGAGGATAGTCATCACAGCAAAAAATGCTGAGACCATGACTATCCGCCGTAATGAAAGTGTTTTCATGAATGAATCCTCTCGTTAAGAACGTATCATTGAGAACCGTTATATATTTTTGTTAATCCGGGGCTGTTTTTTAAAAACAGCAGAAATCCGGGGATTTACCGGCTTACCCTATAACGAAACTATATGTATCATACCATGTAACCCACTTAATCAGAGGGAATTACTCAAATGACCGACGTTGAACTGGCAAAAAAACAGGGTGAGATGCAGCTGCAGGGCCGGGTTGCTGCCATCAGTGGCAGTTTCACCTATGATGAGACCGCGTATCACCTCCCTATCTCCTTTGCGCTGACCGGGACCGCAGTCCATGACAAATCTGCATCCCAGGCAGTCTATGCAAAGACCGGCAACAACCCGATTGTTGCCTCCGAATGCCTGCTTGCAGAGACTACTGCACGCAACGGGAAGGAGCCGGAACCCTATACCGGTTTCATCAGCGACACCGTTATCCGTAAACTGGGCTATTCTCTTGTCGATGGCAGCATTCTTGGCCTTGCACTCATTGTCGGCCGGCCGGATAGTGCGGGAACTGCCGCAGCAATCTGCCGCGAACTCCAGGAAAAATATATGCTGACGTTCCTTGCCGGCGAAGTCATACCCTCTCTTTCATCCGCTGGTGTTAAACTCGGTCTTGATTATCGTCTCATCCCGCTGGGTTCAAAACCTGCCTATGGCATCCACTTTGTCGATATCATTGCACGGGTTGCCATGATGTTTGGCGGGGTAACCCCGGGTGATACCCATCGCCTCCTCGCCTATGCTGCAGAACGGGCAAAAGCCATCGTTATCGTCTTTCCCGGTCTTACCGATGAAGAGGTTGCCCTTGTTGATGGCATGCGGGTACTCGGGTTCCCCATCCTGACTTCCCGTGGATACGAGGGAGGTACCTGGATTTCCGCCGGCCCCGGGGACATCGTCCGCAAAGGCATGGATGAGAAAGGAATCCGGGTCAATGTCACCGCCATTCCCATCCCCATGGGCTGCTCCCCGGCTTTCGAGGGAAAAAGCATCCGGAAGGAAGACATGTATGTTGAATTCGGCGGCGGCCGTTCCCCCGCATTTGAGCTTCTCCGGATGAAAGATGCCGCGGATATTACGGATGGCAAGGTTACGGTCATCGGACCCGAGATCGATGCCATGAAAGAGGGCTCGGCAAATCCTCTCGGCATTATCATCGAAGTGTCCGGAAAAACCATGAAGAAGGACTATGAACCCGTGCTTGAACGCCGTATCCACAATTTCGTAAATTATGGCGAAGGGTCCTGGCATGTGGCCCAGCGCGATCTTATCTGGGTGCGCCTGAGTAAGGAAGCCGTGGCAAAAGGGGTCAAGATCGAGCATATCGGCAAGCTCCTTGCAAGCAAGTTCCGGATGGATTTCCCATCCCTGCTCGACGCAGTCTCGGTCACCATAATCACGGATCCGGCGCAGGTTGCCGCAATGAAAAAAGAAGCCGAAGTAATATACGAAGAGCGGGATGCACGGATCAAAGGCATGCGGGATAATGACGTGAGCACCTATTATTCCTGCACGCTCTGCCAGACGTTTGCCCCCAACCATGTCTGCGTAATCACCCCGGAACGGCCTGCACTCTGCGGGGCCATCAGCTGGCTTGACGGGAAGATCGCGTATGAGATGTCGCCCTCCGGTGCAAACCAGCCTATTGAAAAAGGGACAGCCATCAATGTCCAGAACGGTGAGTTTGAAGGTGTGAACCGGTTTGTCAAGAAAGCCAGCCATGGCGAGATCGAGCGCTGTTCGCTCTACAGTGTCATGGAATACCCCATGACCTGCTGCGGCTGTTTTGAGGCGATCGCGCTGATGCTGCCGGAAGTCAACGGCATCATGGTGGTAAACCGCGAGTACAAAGGCATGACTCCGTCCGGTATGTCCTTCTCAACGCTCGCGGGAACCATTGGTGGAGGGGCGCAGACCCCGGGCTTTGCCGGGATCTCGAAGAACTATGTCCTCTCGGACCGGTTCCTGCAGGGTGAAGGGGGCATTGAACGACTGGTCTGGATGCCGGCGCAGCTCAAGGAAGAGCTGAAAGTGCGGCTCGAAAAGAAACTGGCTGACCAGGGAAAGGCCGGGTTCTTTGAGAAGATCGCTGATGAGAATACTGCAACCACGATTGAGGACCTTATGGTATATCTTGACAGCATTAAACACCCGGCTCTTGGCATGAAGCCGCTGGTGTGAGGTGCCGCCATGACCTATGACCTTGCATTTGGGTGGACCGGGACGATTGGCACGGTAACCCTTGGCGCAACCAAAGCGGACGGGGGCTCCCGGAAGGTTTCCTGGCAGATTGGCGGAGGCACAACACTTCCGTTCATGGAACCCCCTCCCTCCTCCCCATCGCCGCTCATCGCGTTTGAGATCTGCGACAACCCGGACTACTGGTCGCCCATCATCCGGAACTACTGCGGCGATATTGTCAGCAGCCCGGCAGAATGGGCAAAAGCAGCAGAACAGTCCTATGGAGCTGACATCGTCCGGCTGTACCTGACAAGTACGAAGGCCCGGAACTTTTCCGATATTGCATCGGTTGGAAAAACCCTTGAAGCAGTCCTGGGCGCTACAGGCCTTCCCCTGATCATTGAGGGCAGCAATGAACCAAAGATCGACAGCGAAGTGTTTTTGAAATGCGGGGAAGCCGGCCAGGGGGAGAAGCTTCTCCTTGGCACTGCTGAAGCCGGGCGGTACCGGAGTATCGCTGCTGCCGCCCTTGCCTATAACCATGCCATTATCGCCCAGTCCCCCATTGACATCAATCTTGCAAAGCAGCTCAACATCCTGCTCCGGGAGATCGGCGTCCAGCGGGACCATATCGTCATCGATCCCTACACCGGCTCCTTAGGCTATGGCTTTGAATACTCGTATTCAGCCATGGAACGGATCCGGTTCTCTGCCCTCAAGGGCGACGCAGACCTTGCCATGCCGATGATCTGTTCGCCTGCCGACACGCTTACCATCAAGGAAGTGCGTGAAGCGGATGCAAAGGACATTGATGATGTCGCTATTGCATGGGAGTTCTACACCGGCCTTGCCGCTGCCGCTGCAGGGGCGGAGATCATCTGCGTCCGGCACCCGAAGACGATCGGGATGCTCCGGGCTGCATTTGCCGACATGAAAAAACTCCCTGCTGCAGCGGAGGTGCGGTGAGATGGCACTCAAGGCCCTTGATATCTACAAGCTCCTGCCCAAGAAGAACTGCAAGGAATGCGGCGACCCGACCTGCCTCACCTTTGCCATGAAACTGGCGGGGGGAAAAGCTGACGTTGATCTTTGCCCATACCTGGATGACAATGCCAAATCCGTGCTCGGGGCATCGACCCGCCCGCCCATCCGCCTGGTCAAGGTCGGGGTTGGTGAGCGGAATTTCAAAGTGGGTGAAGAGACGGTCCTGTACCGGCACGAGAAGACCTTCTACCACCCGCCCGGCATTGTCTTTAAGGTGGATGACACCCAGCCGGATGAGGAGATTGCTGCCATCACCCGGAGGGTGCGCGACGATACGCTGACCCGGGTAGGCTCCGAGCTCCGGTTCAATGGTATTGCCATTGAGAATACCAGCGGGTCGGCGGAACGGTTTGCGCATGCAGTTTCTGTTGTTGAACAACAGCAGGCACACCTGCCCCCGGTCCTTATCACCACGGACCCGGCGGCATTATCCGCAGCTCTTGTCCATTGCGGGTCATACCGGCCGCTCCTCCATGCTGCAACATCCGGCAATTTCAAAGAGATGTGCAGTCTTGCAAAACTGCACGGGTGCCCGCTGGTTGTCCGGGCCGATACTGCTGAAGGGCTTGTCCGGCTCGTAAAAGACTGCACTGCTGAAGGCATCCAGGACCTTGTGCTCGACTCTGCCCCGGAGAACCTTGGCGCATTCCTTGTCCGCTCAACGCAGGTCCGGCAGCTGGCCATCACCCGCGCTGTACCGGAGTTCGGGTACCCGGTCTACCTTGACTGCGAAAAGACCGGGTTCCAGGATGCCGGTCTTGTCCTTGGAATCTCCAAATATGCTTCGGTCATCGTCACCCGTCCGCTGACCCCCGGACCGGCCAAGGCAGCGTTAACCCTGCGCCAGAACATCTATACCGATCCCCAGAAGCCCATCCAGATGACCCCCGGACTGTACCGGGTAGGCACACCGGATAAAAATGCCCCGGTCCTGATGACCGTCAATTTCTCCCTCACGTTCTTCACCCTGCAGGGCTACCTTGAGACAAGCAGGGTGCCCTGTTTCATGCTGATCGTTGATACGGAAGGGCTCTCGGTCCTGACCGCGGTTGCCGCGGGAAAATTAAACGAGGGTCTTGTCCGGGATACGCTGAAGAAATTCAGTGTGGAGAATGAGGTCACCCACCGTAAACTCATCATCCCGGGGTATGCTGCACCCATCTCGGGCAGGGTAGAGGAAGCGACCGGTTGGAAGGTCCTCGTCGGCCCCCGCGATGCGGCAGAAATCGGCGACTACCTGCACGAGACCTGGAAAAAAGAAGCCGGCGCCTGACTGGCCGGCTTTTCCCCCCTCTTGTTTTTTTCCCACGCCGGACCGGCGCACTTTTCTGCCCGACAATTCCCGGTATGCACACGGTTTTTCATCGTTCAGGATCTGGATCCTATGCCTATTTATCCATAATTCAAGATAGTATTCCGGGATTTTCTTGAAAGGTACAGGAACGGCGGGAGACAAACCCGCAGGAAACACCGGTATATCATCTTCCGGAAAAGAGACCGTGTTTTTCAGTAAGGGGATGATCGCAGGAATACTGGGCGTTGTTGTCATAATTATCGTCCTTTTTTTTGCAACCGGTATGAATGGATCTTCGAATGCAGGTCCGGTTGTGCCTGCCCAGAAATGTGCTGATACCGCTGTTGCCTATGCAAACGCCAATCTCGTCCAGCCCGGAACAACCGTTACCCTGGATTCCGTAACAGAAGAGCATGAGCTCTACCGGATATCCGTGAATTACCAGTCGCAGTCGTTCTCCCTTTTTACTTCAAAGGACTGCACGCTTCTCTTCACGACAACCCCGGTAAACATGGCAGCACCAAGGCCCACGCCTGCTCCCACAAAGGCGCCGGTAAAGACCGTCCGACCGACCGTTGATTTGTACAGCATGGCATTCTGTCCGTTCGGAACCCAGGCCGAGACAGCAATCCGCCCGGTCTATGACCTGCTGGGATCGAAAGCCGATTTCCGCATCCGGTTTATCACCACCCCTACTGGAACAACAATTGATACCGTGAGTTCGCTCCACGGTCCTGCTGAGGTAAAAGAGGATGCATTCCAGGTGTGTGTTGCCAAAACGCAGCCCACATTGTACTGGGAATATGTAAGGCTGTTCAATGAGCAGTGCTACCCGCAGTGGACCAATACTGCTTCCCTTGATACCTGCCGGAAGAATGTGACCTCCCTGCTGAAAATCAATCATGCCACAATAGAGACCTGCAGCCAGGGAGCCGATGGTTTCAGCTTATTACAATCTGATTCAGAAGCGGCCGACCGCGATGGCGCCTTCTCGTCCCCAACCCTGATTATCAACGGTGTTGAATACCGGGGTGCCCGGACTCCTGAAGCCTACAAGCAGGCTATCTGCAACAGTTTCGAAACCGCACCCGAAGAATGTAAAACAACTCTCTCAACAACGGCAGCCACTGCCTCCGGCAGCTGCTGATCTCATCTTTTTTTCCAACGGCTTTTTTTAAGGCTTTCAGCGGCGTAATGATTGCCCCATTGGACGAGATTGTGATGCCTTCCCACGAAAGGAGATTTGCAGGCCATGGGGGCGCGACACGAAGATTTCCCGATCCCCATTATTCTGCATTGTTCCCCCGGTATCCTCCAGAATTTCCCGTTGTAACTCCCATCCTGATTTGTAACACATTATCCTGAAGAGTTATCCGATGCGTATGCAGAAATTTACGGTGCAACACCTGATCTGGTCCCGGCCACATTCATTCTGCATTGGTGAACCCTCGTTATACAGAATTTTCCGGGTGCAATACGGGCGTTCCCCCGGACCGTATCTCACGTTCCCCGTTCATCGGACAACCAACACGTTGTCCTGAACCGGAGAATATTTCAGTCATTCTTCCAAATGGTAAAAACAGGGAACATCTCTCATGCGCACCGTCACCTTCCTTCCCAGTTACCGGAAGATCGTTGTTGAACGCGGTACAACCGTACTGGATGCTGCCCAGCGGGCCGGCCTGAACATGAATGTCGTCTGCGGCGGGCAGGGCAAGTGCGGCAAATGCGTTGTCTATATCCAGTCAGGAAAGACAGAGTTTGACAAGGCCAAGTACGGGCGGTTCTTCTCTGAAGAAGAATTGAAGAAAGGTGCCTGTCTTGCCTGCGAAACGATTGTCCAGGGCGACCTGCAGGTGATGGTGCCGGAGAGCACGCTCATCCAGGAACAGAAGATCCTTATCAAGGGACTCGAGAACGAGATACTTTTCCGCCCTTCCACAAAAAAATATTATGTCGAGCTCCAGCCCCCTACGCTGAGCGATCCGTCTCCAGATCTTGACCGCCTCCTCTGGGGAATCCAGAAAAGCGGCGGCCCGGATGCGGAGAAGATGTATGCACCTCTCGAGAAGCTCCGCGACATCCCCTCCATTCTGCGGCACAGTGACTGGAAAGTAACCGCAACCATCGGTCTTGTGCCGGGCGGGTACCGTGTCCTTGACCTGCAGGAGAACGATACCTCGTCACGGGTCTATGGTGTGGCAGTCGATCTGGGATCAACAACGGTTGTTGTCTATCTCTGGGACCTGGTCACCGGCATAGTTGTCGGGGTTGCCTCGAATTACAACAAGCAGATCAGCTGCGGCGAAGATATCCTGGCCCGTGTCAACTATGCACGGAAGAACGGGCTCACCCGGCTGCAGGCGCTTGCTGTCGAGAGTATCAATTCTGCCATCACTTCTGCATGCAATACTGCCGGCATCGACCGGGACGATATTTACGAAGTTGTCGTTGCCGGTAACACGGTCATGACCCACATGCTCCTCGGAATCGATCCCGCGTACATGATTGCCGAGCCCTATGTGCCGGTTGTCCGGCGGGCCCTCTCCATCGCATCCAGCCGCATCAACATTGCCTGCAACCCGAACGGGGGCGTTTTTGCGTTCCCGGCGGTCAGTGACTTCATTGGCGGCGATATCATAGCAGATATCCTTGCCTGCGGCATGGCTGACCGCGACGAGATCTCGCTTCTTGTTGATATCGGGACGAACTTTGAAGTCGTGCTGGGCAACCGGGAATGGATGTTCTCCTGCGCCGGTGCTGCCGGGCCTGCCCTTGAAGGCGGGGAAGTCCTGTACGGGATGCGGGCAAACCCCGGCGCCATCGAGAAGATCACAATCGACCCTGCAACCCTGAACCCGCACTACGTCACCATCAACAATGTAAAACCCCGGGGCATCTGCGGTTCCGGGCTCA
>JAAZNH010000289.1 GCA_012798365.1 Methanomicrobiales archaeon
ATCTTCGGCATGGCCGGTAAGGGCGATCTCATCAGCCTCGATATGGCCGACAATGCCCAGAAGATGGCCGTCTCGGTTCACGGGTACCACTACTCGATTACGCTGCTTGACACCAACACCATCCGGAAAGACCCGAACCCGCCCTCCATCAACCTGCCGGGCAAGATCGAGATCAAGGGCGAGGACTTCAACAACGCCCTCAAGGCCGCTGCAGTCATCTCCGACAAGATCGCCATGGGCATCAACCCCAAGGACCAGACCTTTTACCTGATTGCCGAAGGTGACACGGACCACATCCGCCGTGACTTCAGCAAAGACGAGCTGGTGTCGCTCACCCCCGCAGAAGCCCGCTCACTCTTCAGCCTTGATTACCTAAAGGATATGGGCAAGGTCATGAGCAAAGCCGAGAAAGTCGAGATCTTCCTTGGCATTGACCACCCGGTCCGGTTCTCGTTCGATATTGCCGGTGGAAACGGCCATGTCGAGTACCTCCTTGCACCCCGCATTGAGGCTGACTGATGGACTATTCTCCATCAGCAAAGGAACTTTCCCATTTCCCGTTTTTAAAAAAATCCCAGGACCATATCAAGAAATCATTTCCTCCTCTCGACCAGCTGCTCAAAGAGGAAAGGGGAGTTTTCTTAACCGGCCTTGCAGTCCGGAGGATCAACCAGGCGCTGGCATCCAAAAAGACGATCTCGGCGCATTTCCAGCACCGCGATGACGAAGAGATCGCAAGTTACGTGCTGGCCCGGATCATCGTGTCGTGCATCCAGGACAAACAGCTCTATGACCGGCTGGCCCGGTACGAGGCAGAACGTGCCTATTATTTCCTGAATGCCGAGACCGGCTCAGAGTCCGAGAAGGGATGGAACGAGCACGCGATTCTCGATGAGGACCAGAACAGCAGGATTGCCCGGTATCTTGCCGGCGAATTCGGTCTTGACCTGTCCAAAGACCGGATGCCCCTTGCTGATTATGTTGAGATCGTCTCGGTGCTCCATGAAGACCGGTTCAAGCTGGTGAACCGCCGGGTCAGGGCCGGCCAGGTCATGATCCGGAAAGACGAACTTCTCGAACTGCTCCGGGAGCGGATCCGTGTCATGCTCCGGAGAGACCTGCCCTATCATGTCCCAAAAGCCATCTGCCAGCAGCTTGCCCCGGTTGCTGAAACTATCAAAAAAGAGTACCAGCAGCACATGCTCGAGCAGTTCGGGACAATTGATGAGAGTGCTTTTCCTCCCTGTATGCAGGCCCTCATCTCTGCCCTGACCTCCGGTGTCAACCTGACGCATGCAGGCCGTTTCTCGCTCACCACGTTTGTCCACACAATCGGTATGGACGTGCCGGCGATTGCAGAATTATATGCCCGGTCACCGGATTTCGACCCGGAGAAAACAATGTACCAGGTTGAGCATATCACCGGCCGGGGCGGTTCCGGCACGGAATATACGGCCCCTGCCTGCGCTGCGATGCTCACCACCGGGCTCTGTGTCCACAAAGACGCACTCTGTGAGAAAGTCAACCACCCGCTCAGTTATTACCGGGCACGGAAGCGGGACCTGGTAAAAGCCGGAAAAGCAGGAAAGAATGCCCCTTCCGCGACATCCGCGCCACCATCGGGCCCGGCAAAGACACCTTCCGGTGAGGCCGGTCCTGTAAAACCCCGTGCCGACAAAACCGGTCCGGAAAAGGCCGGCTCAAAAGGGCCGCAGGAACCAGGATCCTGATGACAGGCCCTGCGGTTGTCACGTGAAAATTGGGAAAAAAGGCTACAGGCCGAACTGCAGGGGCAACGCCCGGGAAAAACAAAATGAGTATTTTTTCCTGCTTTACGTGATCTTATCGTTCACAAGGTAACCGGCGCCGGCCAGGAAGAGGGTGAAGATGATGATAGCTCCAAGATACCCGAATGCTGCCGGCATCACCATCGGGAGAACAGCCAGCATTACACAGAGAACAATAAATGCAGCCACACCGATGACCACATCAAGAAGTCGCGCGTCCATTATCGTAAATTTTCGCTTCACGAGGATATAGGCTTATCCGCCCGGAGCGGGCGGACAGCATATGAACAGGTTTTTTTGACCTGTTTTGTTTTTTTCTCGTGTTTCTTCATGACATGATTCAGAAAACCTGATGAGGGTGTGCGCAGTATCGAAAGGTACTATGGATCGTTCTGCAGCAATCGGCCTTTTGTACCAGCATGTGAAGGAAGAGCCTCTCCGGAAACACTGTCTTGCCACGGGCGCGATCATGAAAGCGCTTGCTGGTCCGATGGGCGGGGATCCGGTTCTGTGGGAAGAGATCGGGATCCTGCATGACATTGATTTTGAAGAAGTCCATGGCGACATGCAGAAACATGGCGTTTCCGGCGCCGCCATCCTGCGTTCCTCCGGTGTCAGCGATGATGTTGCCGGTCCCGTTGCCCGGCACAATCATCTCCTCCATGGCGCATCCTACACAGCTCCCCTTGACATTGCTCTCCAGGCCGCTGACAGCGCCTCGGGTCTTGTCATTGCCTGTGCGCTTGTCAAGGGCGGGAACCTTGGCGATGTTTCGGTCAGGACCATCACCAAAAAAGCAAAAGAGAAGTCGTTTGCCGCTGGCTGTGACCGGAACCGCATCGCGCTTATCGCACCCCTCATGGAGCTTCCGGTCTTTTACGACCGCGCCCTCTCCGGCATGATGGAGATACGGCAGGAACTCGGGCTCTGAACACGGCGTGCGAGCATTAATGCTCTGCCCCGCAAAATTACCGGAATGATGACGGACCCGGTACGTGAACGGAATGATACTCTCGCGCTTCTTGATGCGGCTGTGATCCCGCTCCGGCAGTCCCTTAACATACGGCTCATTCCCCCTGAAGGGGCTTCCTTTGGTTACGCGATGCGGGGAGCCCGGGACAAATCCTCGGTTGCTGCGGTCAAAGGTGGTATCCAGGACGAGAACGGGGCACCGCGGCCGTTCGGGCCTTCGGAATTCGCCACTGACGATCCGGTTGTCCGCGCAATCCTGACGGTCATGAAATTTGAACCGGCCGTACGGAGCGCCGCCATCCTCCGGTTCCTTCCGCGTGCGCTCTCGGTTCTTGAAGATGACATGTTTTTAGAATGCGCTTCGTATCAGGGCGGCCCGAAACGACCCGGCATCAGCACCATGGACTGGGGGATCGCATTCTGCTGCAAAGAGGATATCCCCGACGTGATTTTCGAAAAAACTCCTGACCCTGACCAGTCCCGGTTCATCTTTCTTGGCGAGGATCCGTCCGACGTTGCAAACAATATCATTATCTGCTCCGGCCGCATTTAAAATAGTGAACTTTAGAGGAACCATCAATGGGAATCAAGCCATCCTACATCAAAACCCTTGGAACTGAACTCCTGAACAAGCAGCGCGACAGTTTCTCGAACAACTTTGACGAGAACAAGCAGAAACTTTCGGAAGCCACCGTCATCGAGAGCAAGCGCGTCCGGAACCGGATCGCCGGCTACATAACAAGAAAAGTAAATACTAAAAGACGCTCATAATCCTATTCATGTTTGAAGGTGTCCTTCCGGCAATTATTACCCCTTTTAAACGAAACCCCTCCATGAGCCTTGATATCCAGGGCTTAGAGAAAAACATCGGGTTTCTTCTTTCCTGTGGGATCCATGGGATTGTGCCCTGCGGTTCGACCGGCGAATCAGCCACGCTCACGTTCGAAGAACATGAGAAGGTAATCAAGGTCACGGTCGATAAGGTAAACGGAAAGATCCCGGTCCTTGCCGGGACCGGTTCCAACAACACAGCAGAGGCAATCCGGCTCACGAAGGCTGCTAAGGACATCGGTGCGGACGGCGTTCTTGCCATCAGTCCGTACTACAACAAGCCCAACCGGGCCGGCCTTATCAAGCACTACCACAAGCTGGCGGATCTTGACATCCCGGTCATTGTCTACAATGTCCCGAGCAGGACCGGCCAGAACCTTGAGCCCGATGTTATCGCGGAACTGGCACAGCACCCGAATATCTGGGGTGTCAAGGAAGCAAGCGGCAACATCAGCCAGATCTCCCGGATCATCGAAGAGACGCAGGACGAGGATTTCCTGGTCATCTCGGGTGACGACAACATCACGCTGCCCATCATGGCTCTTGGCGGAGCCGGTGTGATCTCGGTTGCAGCAAATGTTGACCCGAAACGCATGGTCGCGATGTACGATGCCCTGATGTTCGGCGACTACCAGAAAGCGCTGGTGCTCAACTTTGCCCTCTCGCCGCTCTTCCGGTCCATGTTCATTGACACCAACCCGATCCCGGTCAAGAAGGCCATGGAACTCATCGGCCTTGCCGGCGGTCCTGTGCGGCTCCCGCTTGACGAGCTTGATGCAAAGAAGACTGAGATGCTCAAAAAAGTGCTTGCAACCCTGCCAAAACCTGCGGGAAAGACAAGCGCTGGAAAGAAACCGGCCGCAACAAAGAAGGCACCTGCAAAAAAGGCTGCGGTTTCGAAGGCGGTAAAACCTGGTATAAAAACTGCTGCAAAAAAAGCCACACCGAAACGTGCGGTGAAACCCGCTGCCCGCAGGTGATCCGACCATGATTAAAGTTGTCGTATGCGGGGCCTCAGGAAGAATGGGGCAGACCATCGGGCGGATGGTGCATGAAGCGCCGGATATGGAGCTGGTTGGCGGGATCAATCTCAAGCCCAGCACCTTCTTTGGCGCAGAGATCGTTGAGGCAAAAGATGCCGAGGCGCTTATCCAGAGGACAAAAGCAGATGTCCTGATCGACTTCACGGTCGCAAGTGCAGTTGTCGGGAACGTGAAGTTGGCTGCCCGGAATAACTGTGCCCTGATTGTCGGGACAACCGGTATTTCCCCGGAACAGCGCAAAGAGATGGATGCTGCCATTATCGGCCATGTTCCCGCCGTAATATCCAGCAACTTCTCGATTGGTGTCAATATTTTCTGGCAGCTTGTCAGGGAATCGGCAAAACTTCTCAAGGAGTATGATATTGAAGTCATCGAGGGTCACCACCGCAACAAGCTGGATGCCCCGAGCGGGACTGCCAAGACCATTCTCCAGATCCTTGATGAGGAAGCCGGGACACGCGAGAAGATGTACGGGCGCGAGGGAATGACCCAGCGCAAGAATGAGATTGGTGTTCACGTGATCCGCGGGGGCGATATCGTTGGCGACCATAAGGTCATGTACTCAAAGAACTTCGAGACGATCGAGCTCTCCCACCGTGCCTACGACCGGTCCGTTTTTGCCAGTGGTGCCCTTGTTGCAGCCCGCTGGGTTGTCGGGAAGAAGCCCGCAATCTATGGCATGAGCGACGTGCTCGGCCTGAAAAAATAACAAACCTCCCGTTTTTCATTTTCCAGGCTGCCGCACGCGATCGGGATTTCCTGCACTTGTTTTTCAGGA
>JAAZNH010000290.1 GCA_012798365.1 Methanomicrobiales archaeon
AGGACGGCAAAGATACCAATGGGGATGTTGATGTAAAAGATCCAGTTCCAGGAAAGGTACTGCGTCAGAACTCCCCCAACAACCGGTGCGATGGTCATCCCGAGGGCTGCAAAAGCAAACGTCGTACCCATTGCCTTACCTTTCAGCTCTAAGGGAACATAGGCGGCGATCATGGCTGGCCCGACCGAGACGAACATGACGGCACCGATGGCCTGGACGGCCCGCGAGGCAATGAAAACGGGAAACGAACTGACGAGTTCCGGGAGGAACCCGCAGGCAAACGATGCAAGGGTGAAAAGGGCAAACCCGTACAGGAATACTTTTTTGTACCCGATCACGTCCGAAAGTTTGCCGAAGACCAGGACAAATGCGGCCATGACCAGCACGTAGATAGTGATCACCCAGCTCGTCATGGCAACAGGGAGGCTGAAGATCTTTGCAATCACCGGGAGCGCGATGGTGACAATCGTTGAATCGAATGCCGCCATGAAATTGGCGAGTGCGATTGAGACGATCAGGAGGGTATACCCGTTTTGGGGAGTACCTGCCGGGGCCGGTTCCATGGTCTGTGCGTTGCACCTGCGACGATAAAGGGATTATCAAATGTACCCGGATGAAAAGAGCGGCCGGATAAAACCGGATTCGTGCGAAAAGGACTGCAGGTGATTGGGGAAAAAGGGGATTCACAACCGGGGGTCCCTGCCGGCTCCTGCCCATGAACCCGCATGGGGAATTACCCTTATTGCGTACCCGGATCAAGCAATGCACAGACAATCATGACGTGCCAGGTGTCCGGGTCCTCATCCGCAAGAAAAGCCGTTATTTCCGGGACGGTTCTCCTTCTTCTTCTCATAACTGCAGTCCAGGCAGCTTCTGCCGGACAGGACAATTCCGTTCTGAAATCCCCTGACGGGAAAGGGTACCGCTTCGATGTCAACGGGTGGGTGTACCTCCATACGGAAGGCGCCCCGTATGAACGCGGGTACCAGCACGGCTACCTGCTTGCGCCGGAGATCCGTCAGGAGCTCGATGCGACCCGGTACCTGACCTTCCAGGAAACCGGTATGCCCTGGGAGTTCTTCGTCAACCAGTCGGTACAGATGTTTGCCGATCGTATCGATCCCGAATACCGTGAAGAGATCCGCGGCATTGCCGAAGGCGCGACCGCAGCAGGGACTCCCGTGAGCTGGCAGGAGGTGCTTGCTTTAAACGCTGAGATGGAAGTCGTGGACTACTGGTGGCCCACGGTCCAGGACGATGAATATGAGAAGATCAATGACCATGAACACTGCAGCGCCTTTATTGCAACCGGTTCCTGGACAAACGGAGGAAAAATCGTGGTTGCCCACAATACCTGGTCAGCGTTCGAGGATGAACGGTTCTGCAACCTCATCCATGACATCCAGCCGGAGAAGGGCAACCGGATCCTGATGCAGAGCCTTCCCGGCCATATCGACAGCAATGCCGATTATCTCGTAACCAGCGGCGGCCTCATGATCACCGAGACCTCCATCGGGGGCTTCAGCCAGTATAAGACGGACGCGTCGCCCGAGT
Source organism: Methanomicrobiales archaeon (assembly GCA_012798365.1). Lineage (GTDB taxonomy): Archaea > Halobacteriota > Methanomicrobia > Methanomicrobiales > Methanospirillaceae > Methanoregula. The sequence goes on from JAAZNH010000290.1 coordinate 1,555, forward strand.
TTTTCCGGGCCCGGAAGGCCGCCCAGTACGCCGGGGATCTTGATACGTTTGTTGCCATCATGCAGCTGAACAGCAGCGGGGGGTATGCAAACAGCTGGCTTGTGGGGGACGCAAAGACCGGCGAGATCATGCGGTTTGAGCAGGGACTGAAGTTCTTCTCTGTGAATAAGACAAGGGATGGTTACTTTATCGGTGCAAACTATGTCGAAGACCCGCGGATCCGCAACCTCGAGACCACCGGTCTCTCGGGAACCGATATCCGCGATTCTGTTGCAGCCCGCCGGGTCCGGTTCAACGACCTGATGGCACAGAACAAGGGACAGATCACAACGGACCGTGCCAAAGAGATTCTCTCCGATCATTACGATGTCTGGCTTGAACGGGAGCAGCCCTCCTGCAGGACGGTTGAAGGGCGCTGCGATCTCGATCCCCGGCCGCAGGGTTCCCCGTTCCGGCCATCCGGGGCAACGGATGGCAAGGTGATGGACTCTGCCATGGCTGCCAACATGACCCTGACTGCCCGCTGGGGCTCGTCATCCGGACTGCCGTTCGATGCGGCAGTCTTCGTAAAACAACACCCCCAGTACCAGTACCTGGACGGCTACCTTCCCTCGTTCCCGACACAGCCGTGGACAACCTTTACCGCAGGCGACCTGCCCGGCCAGCAGGAGATCGATACAACCACCCATCTCCCGGTCCGCCTCATGAGACTGCCGGTGGTGTCAGAGCCGCTCTAGTGCAATACCGCCGGGAAGGACCCGATCCTCCGGATTGAGGAAGTCTGGAAGATCTCGATAGTAACATTCTGAAAAGAGATGTCGATACCGGGTGCGGGTTCAGAGCACCCGGTCTACACCCGGCAGCGACCGTATGATGTGCGCAAGACCAAATGACAGTGCGATAGCCAGCGGGAGCACGATGGCGAACTTGGCCAGCTGCGGGAGGGCCACGCCCGCAAAGAGCAGGGACAGCGACACAAGGACGACCGGGTGGAACACGTACACCGTATAGGAGTCGGCAGCCATTGCGCCGGTCACCAGGCCCTGGTTGTTGAACCATTTTGAGAACACCCAGATGAGCGTTGAGATGATCATGACGCATGCCATCTGCTCCCAGAGAGCATAGCAGACGGCCTGCCAGTGGAGTCCGCCCGTGATGAGTCCGATCCCTGACGGGGAGCTGAGGACGCCGTGGAGGAAGAACGGCTCGATCACGATCAGCGCCAGCGCTGCAAGGGTGCATGTTTTCCCCAGGTGGTCGGGGATTGCATCGAACCACCGGTTTTCCGCTGCCCATATCCCGACGATAAAGAGGGCGATGTACTGCGGGAAGAACGGGGGCTGGAAGTTGAAAAACCATGTCGTCCCGATGGGCAGGAAGATGCGGACTGCAGCTGTCACAATCCCGAGCAGGAGCCCGAACCCCGCGATCGCTGCAAACCCCGGGAGGGGTTTATGCGGTACGCTGCCGGGCGGGGCCGGCGGGCGGATGGCAGTCCAGAGCAGGTATGCCCCGGTGGCGATGAGGAGGAACATGACAAACCACATCGGCCCGAATGCAGGACCGGTCACCGGGTTCAGGAGCGTTGCCACGGGCATGGGGAGCGGTGCTCCTGCCGACATGAGGAGGACGGTCAGGAACGGGTTGATGACAATGATGTAAAACAGGAGCGGGATGCCGAGCCGGACCAGCCGGTCATGGACGAATGTTTCCCGGCCCTTCCGGAGGAGCGAGGGCAGGATGAAATATGCCGATACGAGCGTGAAGAAACCCATGAAGAAGGACTGGTTCAGGGTGTCGGCCACGGCAAGAATAAACGGTGTTGCGGGGCCATTACCCGGGTCGAGGAAGTACCAGCTACCCGGCCCACCGTAGGTTATCGAGCAGTGCGAGACGATGACAAGGCTGATCACGAGGATCCGGAGGTTGTCAATGAAAAGGAGCCGTGGTTTTTTTGCATTCCCGGCCGGTTCGGCATCACTCATGAACAGCATTCAGGTGCTGCTGTTATTTATGCTGACCGGGATGCTGCAGAGCGGCAGGATGCCGGCAGGACTGCGGGTGCGGATATCCGTCTCCG
>JAAZNH010000034.1 GCA_012798365.1 Methanomicrobiales archaeon
CCCGTCTTCCAGCCAAGGATGAGGACCGGCATGTTCCACGGGATGATTGCCCCACAGACCCCGAGCGGTTCGCGGGTGACCATGCAGTCGCCGGAAGCACCAAGCCGGACTGCTTCACCGGATGCCTGCGAGGAGAGCCCGGCATAGAATTCCAGGATATTGGCAAACCCTCTTACTTCATCGGTGGATTCCCGGATGGGTTTGCCCTGCTCCATGGTCAGGAGCCGTGCAAGATCCTTGTGCTGCTCCCGGACCATGGCGGCTGCGTGGTACAGGATCATGCCCCGCTCCCGCATGGTCTTCTTCTTCCACGGTTCGCCGGCCGCTGTAGCAGCTTCAACCGCCCGGGCCACATCATCCCCGGTGCCGGCCGGGACCCGGTCGATGATCTCCCCGGTTGCCGGGTTCTTTACGATAATCCACTGGTCATCCGGTGACGCGGTGTCTTTTCCCCCGATGCGCATCTCCATTCTGTTACCTTCCTCCGTACGTTCGAGTATAGAAGAGATAGATGATCATGGGTATTCAACCCTGCCCCCGTCTTCTTCACGCTGTGAGCCGGAATCATGAATCACCGGGAATATCCCCTGAACACTGTCCGGGGCAATATGGCTGCCCCAGATCCTTCTGCGCATTCCACCCCCGCGTATCCGTTCGTGTGCCCCACGTGAATGCATACGCAATCTCTTTCCATGCCTTCTCCATGAGAGCCAGGTAAAAGGGGATGTCGTATGACGCAGCCGCCCATTCCGGGTCCACTTCATAGCGCCGTGCATTCCGCACAACATACCGGATCTGCATGCCCGGTGCAATCTCTATGCCGGCGCTCCGGTATGCCTGCACGGCGGCTCCTTCAAGGCACCGGTGGGCATAGCTCGTGCGGCTGATCCGGCGGGTGATGGCAAGGGTTTTGGGATCTGCTTGGGGCAGGTCCGTTATTGCCGTGCGGTAAATCCGGCTGACTTCATCCCGGATATCCTGGAGACCAGCGGCGCTGTCCTGCGTGCGCATCACTTCGAGCATTGCCTGCTGCAGGGAGCGGATATATTCCGGCGTGTCATGCCGGCGGGCCGCGATACCGCGCACCTTGATGCTGCCATCAGCGAGCCGGCCATAATACCGGTTGTAGGCGCCGGCGCCGTCATTGAGCGGCAGGAAGACGATCCAGTCAAAGTGTTCAACCTCAAGGGAGAGACCGGTTGCCGCTGCAATGCGCTTTTTGAGGAGATCCACCGGAGATCCCTGCACCCAGAGGCAGTCAACAATCCCGTGGAGCACGGTGAACCCCATAGATTCAGCAATGTCCTTGGACTGGAGCAGGATATCGCGGGACCGGGCCGTGATTGCCTCATGGACCTCGATCCGGCCGAACTTTGCATTCTTGTAGCCGGTGTAGCCAAAGCAGGTGACCAGCATCCACTTGAGCATGGAGTCGATCCCGGCATACTGCGGCCCGGTGGATTTCCTGCGTTTTGTCTCTTTGCGCAGCGTCACCACCGGCTCAAGGACCGACGCGAGGAACCCCTCGCGTTCCGGGTGATCGAGCGTCTCGGGCGAGAGATTGAATAGGACGATGATGGACGGGTACATGGAGGTAAAGTCCAGTTCATCAACGCTCTCATAGATGCCCGGCGCCGGCTGGAACATCATCCCGCCCCGGTCCGCGGACCGGAGGTCCTCAAATTTCCGGAGGGCTTCTGCATCGGTCTTCCGGAACGGTACCGCAATGCCCCGCTTCACCGCCTCATAGACCTCATAGCTGCTGATGAGCGTGCCGGGCGTGAACCGCGAGGCCATGTTGGGGGAGAGCCCGGAGAGCCGGGCTGCCATGAAGACGCCGGGAAGGCCGCCTTCATTGTACACAAAGGACTGGTCCGTGTCAATGAGGACCCTTCCCTCCGGAATGAGGGCCGCCTCCTTGTGCTCAACCCGGCCGTAACTCCAGTACGACCGGGATTTCATCTGCCGGTACCGCCCGGTCCGGGAGAAGGGCATCTCCAGCCCCCGGTCCCGGGAGAATGCCCGGAACTTCGGCATCCATGCATCGGCATGGGACATCAGGATCACATCCGGATCATGGGACCTGACAAGCGCGAAGAGATCTTCAGTCACGGTACTGCCGGGTCCCTGCAGCCGCTCTGTCCGGTCCCCGGTAAGTTCGACATCTGTGCAGGCGGGCGTGCGGGCCGGATCATCATGAATCCGGATCTCCAGCGTCCTGAGGTCCCAGGAAAAATCCGGCGAGAACCGGGACTCCACGCTGCTGCCACAGCAGAAGAGGCCGTTCTCTGCCATGAACTGCTGGTCGCGCCGGATATCGACATTGAAGAGCCGGGCCTCAAACTGTGTCTGCTTCTCGATCACCTCTGCCACCGCCCGGTCAGCGTGAACACGGAAGCCCTCCATCTCCCCAAAAAGGGTCCGGAACGTGCAGGTTTCTGCCCGGTACTGTTCTGCAAGGACATCGAGCATCTCGTGATGCGGGTGGGGATCCGGC
>JAAZNH010000291.1 GCA_012798365.1 Methanomicrobiales archaeon
CCCGCACAGCCCCGTCAATCACCACACCGGAGATTCCTTTTGTGATGCAGCTGAGCGTTGCAAGTTCACCCCACGGGGCAACATGCAGCCCTCCGTCATTATTGATGACAAGCACATCGTTTTGCCCGGCGCGATCAATTGCCTCAACCGGTTTTGCCCAGTCTCCGGCAAAAGTCTGCACCGTCACTGCTTTTCCCACCATCTTCACCTTCCCGCATAGGGAAAAAAGGCCGGTCATGGATCCTTTCCGGTGCATGGCATCCGTTACATTGGGTGCCGAGACCTGCATGAGCAGGGATCGAATCGTTTCAGAAAGATCTGCTTTTTTTGTTTGCCGGGCCCGGGGTTTGTTCATTGCCTCCCGGATCTTTTTTGCGGATGCCGTGACATCTGCCGATCGTGCAATCCAGCCACCGACAATGATGATTTCCGCCCCCTGTTTTACCGCATCGCCGGCCTGTTCTGCATCAATTCCACCGGCGATGGCCAGCGGTACGTGCAGGGTTCCGGCCAACTGACCAAGGAGTGATAGCGAATCCCTGCCGGTCATCTGCTGGTCAATGCCGGTATGGGCACAGATGATGTCAACGCCCATGGATTCCAGCCGGGCAGCCCGGTTCAGCGGGTCACCGGTATTAATCAGGTCCGCCATCAGCCGTATACCATACTTCCGGGATGCACGAATGGCATCGGCAATCACTGCATCGTCCGCATCACCCAGGATACAAACCACGTTTGCGCCGGCTTTTGCTGCCATCTCGACTTCAAGAGCCCCGGTATCGGCTATCTTCATGTCGGCAACGATAATTGAATCCGGGAAGGTATCCTTAAGGGAGCGGATGGCCTGGACTCCTTCACTTTTAATCAGGGGTGTACCTGCCTCGATCCAGTCTGCGCCGCCGAGAACTGCTTCCCGGGCAATCTGCAGGGCGCGGGGCAAATCGACAACATCCAGTGCTACCTGCAGGATTGCTTTTTTCATGATCAATGATCTGCGTGGCAGGAGGCTTAAGGATTACGAGAATGGTCTTTTTAAGAGCGGGCAGGAGCCTCATTCCGGCACACGGAACGTTCAAGCATTCAAAGGGGCTTCGCTCAACAATGAATGGAATCGTTGATCAGGATCGCACACAAAGAAGGCCGGTACAATCGGTACACCGACGATTCAAATCGTATCGCAAAAACTGGTTGAACCATTTTTTTACAAGAGGCATCGAAGCATCTTCAATTGAGTACAACGGAGGGGGAAACCGGTGAGATTGCAGAAATCATGATGGATTTTCAATAGAAACCGTGAATTTTTCTTTTTTTTCAATTGCACAATAAACGCACATTAATATAGAATAGTCAGCCAATAATGGATCATACATTGTGGAAATACCTCTGAGAGAAATTTCCTTTTCAACAAAACAGGAGATATTGCACAATGAAAAACAGTTATTCCCATTCCGAGGGTATCTCGGAGACCGTTTCGATAATTCTCGTGATTTCCCTGGTGCTTATCCTTGCGATTGTTCTCTACGCCCTGCTTTTCGGGTCTGTTTCACTGAAAAACACATCACGGGTTGCTGCAACGGCAGGTACGGTAATTGTGCCGGAGACCTCTATTCCCATCATGTACAGCCAGCCTTCCGCCGGGGATAATTATTACCTCCTGGGCCAGCAGAACATTCCCTCCGGTTATCCGGTGGTGTATTTCATGCTCCGGGATCCCACCGGAACATCGATCAAAACCACCCAGACGATCAAATCACCCGGTGCCAACACATATGGAACCGCGTTGTACCTGTATAAGGACACTTCAGGGTACCATGTCACTGATTCTGCGGAAATGATCGCGTTCAACCGGACGAAAATCAGGCCGTTCACTCCCCAGGGTACATGGACCCTCACGATGGTTGATAAGACCGCAGATGTTCCTTTGACCGATATGAAGGTCCTCATCGGGGCGGAAAGCCCGTCGTATAATCCCCTCGGGGGATCCATGACCTGGACGAACTTTGGCCAGTTCATCAACAAGACCGGATACCTCCTACCCTTCACCAGTTACAATGTCGGTAACTTTACCGGGCCAGGGGGGATGAAAGCATTCTCGTTCAACGGGGTCAGTTCGTACATCCAGGGGGTAGATAACCCCGATGTCTCATTTACCGGCAACATGGGAATATCCCTCTGGCTGCAGCCCTCAACAACAACCGGGTATCATGAGATCCTTGGTAAAGGAACTGCAAGTGACACAAACGATAATTACGACCTGTTCATTATTGACAGGACCCTCTGGTTCGAATGGACCCAGGAAGGAACAAGCCCGGCACAGATGTATCACATCCAGACCGCCCCTCTTACCTGGGATAAGGACTGGAAATATGTCACCTTCAATGTGAATAACGGCGTCCCGGAAATCTATTATGACGGGGTTTCAGTCCCGTTCAACTATTATGCGGGAAATACCCCAGGCGGAGTCCCGCTGGCATCGGCCGTCCCGGTTGATCTTAAGCCGGATAACAATCCGGTAACCATCGGACGGCAGAACTGGCCGGGGAATTACCTGTACTATGCCGGAAATATGAGTGAAGTAACGTACTACAACAGGGCGTTAAGCGCATCGGAGGTTGCAGACAATAAAGCAACCTACCAGACCTGATTTTTTGGTACGTGTGCCGGTACTACTATTGCATTGCAGGTTTCCTTATCACCCACGGTCAATCCTGAAAGGAATCCTGATCTGAATCAATCACGATTTGATTTTCCCTTTTCAATCGGGTTCTGATTTTTATTTTTCCGGCCCAACTGCGATCGCGATTGAAATTGTGATCCGGATTAATCACGATCCGGTTTTCAAAATTCAATCGGGTTGTGAATTTTCCGGAAAAATCAGGATCCGATTTGTTCAGAAAAATCGGATCGTGCTAGAAAAGATGTGGATTATCTGTGGGCCCCTTCGTATTGATTCGAACCGATCCGTTACAGATCAGCTTAACTTTTCACAACCGACTTGTGACTTTTCCGGAAAAATCAGGTCCTGCCAAAAATTTTCCAATCGAGTTCTGATTTTTATTTTTCCGGCCCAACTGCGATCGCGATTGAAATTGTGATCCGGATCAATCACGATCCGGTTTTCAAAATTCAATCGGGTTGTGAATTTTCCGGAAAAATCAGGATCCGATTTGTTCAGAAAAATCGGATCGTGCCTGTAAACCCGTGGATTATCTGTGGGCCCTGTCGTAATGATTCGAACCAGTCCGTTACAGATGAGCTTAACTTTTCGCAACCGACTTGTGATTTTTCCGGAAAAATCAGATCCTGCTAAAAATTTTTCAATCGAGTTCTGGTTTTCATTTTTCAATCGCAACAGCGATTGCGATTGAAATCATGATCCGGATCAATCACGATCCGGTTTTTTTAAAATCAACCGGGTTGTGATTCATTCAGAAAAACCAGATCCTGGTTGTATCCGGGATTCAGCGAACTGTGCAGGATTATCCATAATGAATCATGATAATCACACCGGGTTCTCTTTTTGCAGGAAAATTTCAGTGTCCCAAAAAACGGGGAAACGCAATGGATCAAAAAAAGATTATTCCTTTTTGTAACTGTTATAAAATGCAACCTGTTTCAGCTCTTTTTTCTGGACAATCGGAATCTCTGCAGGGCTGCCAGCAGCAACCAGGCTTACCAGTGTATATGCATCAGGGACATTCAGCAGCTTCCGCACCGGCTCACCATAGGGTTTTTTGTCGCCGGCAACCCAGCAGGAGCAGACCCCGTGTGCCTGTAATGCAAGGATGAGATTCTCAGTTGCGGCACAGCAGTCTTCAAGATAATATGTCTCGGCCTTTTCACCAAAAACCGCAAAACAGACCGCACAGTCAGCGATAAATTTCCCGTGCTCCGTGAACCCGGCAATCTCCTGCAAGATTTTCTTTTCCTTAATGACCCCAAAGAGCCAGGGCTGGTGATTAATTGCCGTAGGTGCATGGCGGGCGCATTCAAGGGCATCGGTAATTATTGCGTCATTCACCGGATCCGTCTTGAACTTCCTGACACTGTGACGTGACTTGATCACCGTGGTTACAACGTTCATACACCGGAATGGGAAATGAACCTAATAAAAGGTTGTGAAATGGGAAAGTGAGGAAAAAGATTAGTTCTTTTTCCAGAAGACGAGCATCGTTCCAAGGACGGCAATGCCGGCCAGGGTGCCTTCAAACCCGGGGGATTTTGTGGGGGTTGCTGGAGGAACTGTCGAGACCGGGACCTGGGTTGGCACTTCTGTTGTCGGTACCGGAGTAGTGACGGTTGTAACCGGAGCCGCAGTTGTCGGGACTGCAGTGGCAGTGGTTTTCACGGTCGTGGGCTGGGCTGTCGTGACGACGGGTTTGGGAGTTGCTGCAGTTGTTGCCTGGGTCGGGTAGTTACCCCGGATCAACGGGTTATTATCCTGGTTGAGTAACGTCACTTTCTCGCTGATTGCTTTACCGGATGGACTGTAGTTGTCCTTCATGGAGTTGGCGTTGCACTCGGCCCAGATCGTGTACGTCCCGGGAGCATAGGCATCCCGCTGGCTGGTGTTCCAGATGGATGCCGTGTAGTAGGGGGTTGTTGAAACCGGAATATCAACAATTGATGTTGCAGTCCCTGCCGTGTTAAGAAGGGAAGAGTAAACCGCCCCGTCTGGCCCCTGGACCTTGATCGTGATAGGAACAGAAGTTACCCCTGCCCTCTGGCCGATCGGGACAAGATTGGTATCGATCCTGAACCGGAGCTGGTCTTCAGTCGGGACCCACTTATTTGTCACATCAACATTCACGGTAGTATCTTCAATCCTGATGGAAAGCTGCGGGTCGACAACCGAGAACGCAGTCCCGTTGGAGTCATTTGAAGGAGTAAGACGATACCAGACACCGAGACGGGAGGTGAAATCCGAAGGCTGGACATAGAACCCGGTCGGATTGGAGACAAAGATGGAATAGGACGGTGCGCTGCCATTGATTGCAGCACCGGATGCCCACCACCCGATCTTCGTATCGCCATCCATTACCGCAGAAACATCAAGGTTCTGTTCCCCGACAAATACCGTGCCGCCCTGGGCGATGGTATTAATCGCTGCACTGACGGGACTTATCCAGAGTGCAACGAAGAGTGCCAGGGATATCCAGTATATGGGATGCTTAGTTGCCATGATCATCCTCTTTTTTTGAACCATAAAAGATTGTTTACCGCACCGGAAACTCCCAGGCACACATCCAGCAGGGTTACCGGCGGGATTTTGAGGAATCCCCGAGGATCTTTACTCCCTCACAATCGATAACAGCGGGGGTACCGGCCGGAATTTCCAAGCCGTTTTTCAGGGATTGAAACACAGCCCGGATCTGGTTTTCATCACGGGCTTCTTCCCGGTACCGGTCGACAAGACACTGCGCAAGGGCCATTGCATCGTCAAACGAGATCTCCTGACCCAGGCCCGGGCAGGGGGACGACATTACTGCAGTATCCGATAATTCAAACGGGTACGTCCTGCAGATCCCGGGCCGCGTATGATAAATCCTGCAGTTTTGCGCCTCCAGAAACACGCAATTGTGGTTATGGCGCCGGATACACCACCCGAGATGGACTCTGTTCCCCGTGTCGAGCGGGATTTTCCCAGGGTATGGTTCAGCAATTTCATCCCAGGCAAGTGCAGAGGATTGCATGATACGCCGTATCTCAGGAGGCGTCACCATCACAATGTTGGAATCCGGTTCCACGGGAGAACAGCAGATCCCGCATCGCTGGCACCGGAATCCAATCCGCTGAATTTCCCGTGCAATGTCCGCAACAGGGATCATGAGGAAAAAAGGATTGATTGTTACTCGTGGGCAATGCGACTGAAGTTCTCAAATACCCGCTTTCCCTCAAAGGTATGACTCACTTCAGGATGCCACTGGAGACCGTAAATACGTTTTTCGGGAAGGGCAATTGCTTCAGCATTGCATATTGAGGAACGGGCCAGCCTGACAAAGCCGGGGGGGATCGAGACCACTTCATCGGCATGCGATGCCCAGACGCTGATGGTATCCGGGTAACCTTTGAGAATTTCGCCATGCTCAAGGATCTCAACATCCACGGGTCCATACCCCCCGCTTTTGCCCGGGGAGACATTTCCACCAAAGCGGGTTGCGATGATGTGGAGCCCAAGACAGATCCCCAGAACCGGAAGGCCGAGGTCCAGGTACTTTGCGCAGTTCCCGGCCCGGTCAAGCGTCGGCCCGCCGCCAAGGATAATCCCACGGCAGCCGGAAGCAACGTCCTCAGGGTGAGTGGTGTTGGGGATGAGCGAGACCTCAATATCCAGGTCCCGGAGTGCCCGGTGGATAAGGTGGTTGAACTGCCCGAAATTATTCACAACATAGATGGGAAGCATTGTACTCCGTTTTCTTTTGTTATCCTATAAGCCTGTTCAGGAAAATGCTGTCACCGTTGTAAGGATCTTCTGGCGGATCTCGTCCGGGGTATGACCCACCATATGGGCAAGACACATCGCACCCCCGGCCCCGGTCCCTTCTTTGACTTCACCGGTACAGTAGCGTGCAAGATTTGCATGGCCTAATTCGCCAAATCCCGGATCAACATAGTACATGCTGACACCGATCAGGCCGGCGATCTGTTCAACATTTGCTGAAACATCATCGCGTACATACGAGGTTGTAACAACGGAAGGCAGATGAATTCCCAGGGATTTTATCAGGGCGGCTACCGCTAGCATCTGGGTACCACCGGCAAGCAGGACATTCCCCGAATACCCCTGCACAATGCCTGCGGCAACCGGCATCATGGGATCCCCGGCGTATTGTACCAGCTCGAGCGGGGCAGTCGCCCGGTCATTGGCAATCCGGGCAAGTGCGGTTTTGCATATCTCTTCTTTAACGGAGACGGGGTTCGTGACAAAACTGCTGCTGACCGAGGCGGGATAACCCAGTGCCCGCAGGACGCAGAGAGCCGTTGTCGTTCCCCCGGGGACACATTCACCAAGCACGAGCAGATCACTATATGCAGAAAGGGTTTTTCCAATTACGATTCCACGGTTGAAAAGCTCCCGTGCATGAGGTACCGCCATACCAAAACGGGGATCCTGGCCTGCAGATCCATATGCATCCACACAAGGAACAGTAGGGGCATTGCAGAGTCCGGCATTGACAAAAACCGGCTGCAGGTTACAGAGTTCAACCATTGCCCGGGTGATGGTTGCCGGAGTCGGGCATCCGGTGGGGGTATTGGGTTTGACGGGAAGACTGGTGATTGCCCCGTTGGTTATCAGTTCTGCATCGAGGACCGGCGTAAGCAGGGTTTTTTCAGCCGAGGGGCCGGCACCGGAAACGCCAGGCACAGTCGAGAGCAGGGTATTTGCAAGGATTGCGCAAAACACGGGTTTCTTTGGATGAAACGGGGGTTTTGCAGAGAGAAACACCATAGTAATCACCTCATAGGTGGGGTGCCGGAATGATTGAAGATATCTGTTGTGGGGTGCACCCGCTGAACAATTCCAAGGGTATAATAGATCGTCAGGACCAACTCCTATCAACATGTTTGAGATCGAACAACGGTTACGCGAAAAAGGCGTTACCCTTGACGATATTGTTACTGCGGCAATGGGACTGTATGTGTCTCACGGGATGCCCGATGACGAGGCCGCTGTTGCGATAAAAAAGAAAATCCGGAAATATCTCAATGATCCCAACGTCGCATCACTTCTCCTTGGTGCAATCCTTCTCGAAGATGAACTCTATACCAAGCGGAAAAATTCCGAGATCGCCGATGATCCGGTCTTTCTGTTAAGCGATGAGATCATCGGTATGGCAATTGCTGAGTGTATCGGGGGAACGTACGCGCGGTTTGAATTCACCCGCTATGACCAGAAGAAACCGGGTATCCTCGCAACCCTTGGCCCGTTCCTTGATGATGCGGTGGCTGGCCTGATCGCAGGCTGCACCTCGCGCCTCTATAGTGAAAGCATATGAAAACCCTGCTCTCGTTACTCCAGTTCACTACAATCCTGCCCCTTGGAAAAGCGCAGGATCTGGAGCTGTTTGCAAAACATTCCTGGATTTACCCTCTTGCAGGGTATGTTATCGGTATCCTTGTTGCAATACCGGTCTTCTTCATTTCGGACCCGATCATTGCAGCAGCCGTTGCCATTGCTCTCCTCCTTTTCATTACCGGGGCACACCATTTCGACGGACTCCTGGATTTTGGGGACGGGCTGATGGCTCACGGGGACCGGGAGAAACGGATTCGTGCCCTGGCTGACATCCATATTGGTGCCGGAGGGATTGCTGCAGGGATTGCGGTAACCCTCCTGCTCTTTGCCGGTCTGACGGGAGCTGCATCAATAGCATCGGCCCTGATCATCGGAGAAGTCTGCGCAAAATATTCCATGGCATTCCTTACCACGTACGGGAAACCATTCCGGCAGGGGATTCACAGTTACCTACAGCAGTTCTCAAAACCCTACTTCCCGGCACTTTCCCTCGTCCTGTGTATCCCGCTTTTTCTCCTGCCGGTTGCACCGATCAGGATCATCGGAGCAATCCTGCTTTCTCTCATCTGCCCGATGATCCTGCTTGCTGCATCAGAACGTCTTTTCGGGGGAGTCAACGGGGATGTTGTGGGTGCATCAAACGAAATCACCCGTACGATGGCAGTCCTTGCAGTCGCCCTTCTGTAGGATATTCGGGTCTTCCATTCCCTAATCGGGCTTTGCGCGGGGGGTCGTTTGCGGGTCTGTTGGTTTACATCGGATTTTCTTATGCGCAATAACCAGGGATATGACAATATCCCAGCCTGTTCCAGGCTGATATACCAATGAAAAAAGGAATTTCAAACAGGCATTAGTACATTCGGGAGAAACCCTCATTCCGGTCGTCCGCGCATTCAATTGCGGATCCGTCACGGACAAGGGAGTTGAACAGCATTGCTGCATTCATGAGATTGTCATCGGAGCTGCGCCCTTTCCGGATATCGGAGAGGGCCTGTGCCTGGGGAGTCGGGGAAACCCTGTTTCCCACGCGGACCCCGGTACAGGAGCGGCAGTATGCGCAGTTGCTGTAGACGGATACATCCCCATCTGCACAGGCAACAGTAACCCGGTTTTTCTTCTCGTCCCGCTGAAACGGCAATGTCTTCATACAGAGATGTTTTTTGCAATGCATTATGATGTTGCCGATGTAATCATTGATCCACCTGAAAAATCCTCACCGTAAAAACAGTCCCCACCAATCGAAATATTTTAAATAGTTAAGTCTCATATAAGTAATACTCGCATAAACTGACTGTAAGCGGACAGTCTCAATGTTTTGGAGGATTACATAAATGGCATCTGACAAGCCCCATATGAATCTGGCCGTAATCGGCCACATCGACCACGGAAAGTCAACGACCGTCGGACGTATGATGTTCGAGACCGGCGCAGTAGCCGCTCACATCATCGAAGGGTACCGCAAGGAGGCTGAATCCAAGGGTAAGGCAACCTTTGAATTTGCATGGGTTATGGACAACCTCAAGGAAGAGCGTGAGAGAGGTATCACCATCGATATCGCTCACAAGAGGTTCGACACCCCCAAGTTCTACTTCACGGTTGTAGACTGCCCCGGCCACAGAGACTTCGTCAAGAACATGATCACCGGTGCATCCCAGGCTGACGCAGCAGTGCTCGTTGTCGCAGCACCCGATGGCCCGATGGAACAGACCAAGGAACATGTCTTCCTTGCAAGGACCCTCGGCATCACCCAGATCATCATCGCCATCAACAAGATGGACGCCGTCAAGTACGACGAGAAGCGCTACAACGAAGTCAAGACCGAGATGTCCAACCTCATCAAGATGGTCGGATACAAGCCCGAAGAGACGCAGTTCATCCCGATCAGCTCAATCCAGGGTATCAACATCAAGGCAAACAGCCCCGAGACCCCCTGGTACAAGGGCCCGGCACTCATCCCGGCACTCGACCTCTTTAAGGAGCCCGAGAAACCGACCGACAAGCCCATGCGCCTGCCCATCCAGGATGTCTACAGCATCAGCGGTATCGGAACCGTTCCGGTCGGCCGTGTTGAGACCGGTATCATCAAGAAGGGAATGAAGGTCTCCTTCATGCCCGCTAACAAGGATGGAGAAATCAAGTCCATCGAAATGCACCATGAGGAAATCCCCCAGGCAGTACCCGGTGACAACGTTGGTTTCAACGTCCGTGGTATCGGCAAGGGCGACATCCGCCGCGGTGATGTCATGGGCCCGGCAGAACAGCCCCCGACCGTTGCAGATGAGTTCACGGCACAGATCGTCGTGCTCCAGCACCCGAGCGCACTGACCGTCGGATACACTCCGGTCTTCCACTGCCACACCACCCAGACCGCCTGCACATTCGTCGAGCTTAAGAAGAAACTCGACCCCCGCTCCGGCCAGGTCAAGGAAGAGAACCCCACGTTCCTCAAGTCAGGAGACGCAGCCATCGTTGTTATCAAGCCCACCAAGCCCATGGTCATCGAAAATGTCAAGGAGCTCCCGCAGCTCGGCAGGTTCGCGGTCCGTGATATGGGTTCAACGATTGCAGCCGGTATGTGCATTGCCATCCAGCCAAAGCAGATGAGATAATCATATTTTTTGTGGTGATGTATCATGCAGAAAGCCAGAATTCGCCTGACAGGGACTGATTTCAACAAAGTAGAGATGGTCTGTGACAGAATACGGGAGATTGCAGAACGCACAGGTGTAAATCTGGCCGGCCCGATACCACTCCCAACCAAGAGGTTGGTTGTTCCTATCCGCAAGAGTCCCGATGGTGAGGGGACTGCAACATGGGACCGCTGGCAGCTGCGCGTCCACAAACGCCTCATCGATATTGACGCGGACGAGCGTGCACTCCGGCAGCTCATGCGCATCCAGGTGCCAAAAGATATCGGCATTGAGATTGTTTTAGAGAGTTGAAGGTGCCGCGTGCAGCAGGCCGCGGGATTCTCCCAGACAATCAAAAAAATATTTACTTTTGAACGGATTTTTCTTCTTATACTCATTACTGCCATCCTGGTACGGTTCTGGCAGATGGATCTCAAACTTCTCCATCATGACGAAGCGATCCATTCCTGGTTTTCCTACGAACTCTTAACTACCGGTGCCTGGAAGTATGACCCAAGTTACCACGGGCCATTCTTGTATTATGTCACGGCAGGAATGTTTGCCGCATTTGGCAGTTCCGACCTTGTTGCAAGGATCCTCCCGTGCATGTTCGGGACACTGCTGATCCCCCTGGTGTACTGTGTTTACCGGCTCGATTATCTCACGAAAAACCAGACCCTTCTTGCATCCCTCTTCATTGCACTATCTCCGGATATGATCTACTTCTCCCGGTTCCTCCGCCATGATATATTCATGCTCTTTTTCACGTTCCTGATGCTTGTTGCCCTCCTCTATTACGTTGAACGCAGCCAGACACGGTTTGCGATAATTGCTGCAATTGCAATGGCTGGAGCACTCAGCTGCAAGGAAGAGATGCCGGTCATAATTCTCATCTTTGCTTCGTTTTTTGCAATTGCGTTCTGGAGGGGATCCTTCCCCCTGCCCCTGACGTGGAAACGCGACCTTCTCCTGTCAGTACTAATTGTCATCGGGATGATGAGCATCCTGTATTCCGGTTTTGGCGGCCACCCGGACACACTGGTCGGCCAGAACTTCGGGATAACCAAAGAGGGGTCGTTCAATTTCGATATTACCACAACAGGATGGTACCAGGCCATTGACCACTGGACTGACATGCACAAGCAGCAGCGGCTTGGCGGCCCCTGGTTCTATTATGTGCCGCTGTATCTCCTCTACGAGCTGCCGATCTTCATCCTGGCGATGTTCGGTACGGTCCAGTTCCTTGTCAAAGGAATTGATTTCCGGCTTGTCCTGATGAGACTGAAGCTGTACCTGCGGTACCGGAATTCCCCGATTCCTCCCGGTGACCTCGCCAGGATCAGTATCACCCAGCTCCAATCCCCACCCCGGGTACACACCAAATCTGACGAATTTTTCCGGTTATGTATTTACTGGATGATTCTCACCATGGCCTTCTATGCCTATGTTGGCGAAAAGGTCCCCTGGCTCCTCATCCCGCAGCTGCTCCCGATGTGTATTGTCGCAGTGTACCAGCTGAACTGGCAGAAGACACTGATTGCACTCGTTGGCTGTATATTCCTTGTTGTGATGGCGTGGCATGTAGCATTCGTTCCTGCTGACATCAACGAACCCATTGTGCAGGTGCAGAATTCCGAAGATCTGCGAACTGTAATGCAGCTCATGGACGGAACCGACCGTATCGTTATTGCATCGAAAGATTACTGGCCGTTACCCTGGTATTATCGCGGAGATTTGTGGAAAAATAAGGTTACCTTCTTCAGCGGCCGGGAAACCGAGGAAAAACTCGTAGAGAAGAACCCGGGCGTCATCATCCTCCATGATGGGGAAAGTTATCCTGCGATTGAAGGATATGAGAAGAAAACCTACAAACTCAGTTACTGGTTCTCATTCTATGACAACCAGAACCGGCTCTTCGATTACTATCTTCACCGTGACGGGAAGATGGGGAGCATCAACATCGATGTCTTCACTCCGTCACGCTCTGGCTGATTCCCCCTTTTTTTCCGGCATTCTTACCCCGCCTCCAGTTATTCATTGTCCAGACTTCCTCGTACCTACGGGCAGACCAGGGAAGGGGGAAACATCGGAGAAAATGGAGCAGTGAGAAGGGCTTTTGGGAGAATGCGTTTCCTGTTTTGCCGTAGGGATAGTACACCAGGAAAAAACCGGCTTACTATTCACCAGGCCCCAAAAATGACAAGGAGATATCGCATGAAATCAGGATACGTGGATGAGAAAACCGATAAGAAAAAGAAAACGGGTAAATGGATTATTAATATTATCCGAGTTCATCCCAGCGGGAGCGTTTCCGGTAGATAATTACCCCGACCGCAACCAGCACGATAATGACAATCACGATAATGATCGGAAGGAATCCGGGTATTTTAGGAAGAGTGATATTCGGAATCCATCCAACAGAGCTTTCCAGTTTCTTTCTTAGGGCTAATGCTTCGGTGTAGGATTCATTTCCCTTAGTAAATGCATCGCCGGCTTTTGTTCGTGCCTGGGAATACTGGCCATTGGCGATCTCATCATTTGCCGTGGAAACATAACTCACTGCAATCTCACGTTTTGCAATGATTGGGGCGAGTTCCGGGTTTTCAGCAGTGCTCTTGTTGCCTTTGAACCACTGGATCTGTTTATCTACATTCTCAATCGGGATCTGGGCATTGGCAACCTCGCTCTCCGCCCACGCCTTGTCAAGGGCTTTCTCCCCATCGGCCATGAGGTTGGTGGCAGTAGAAAGATAACTGAATGCGGTGGTATACTGGGTTGAAGGGAGTGCTGCCGCTGCATCGATTTTTGATTTTGCATCATTATACTTGACTTCCGCCCCGGAAGTGTCAATCGCAATTGCGGCCTTTTCATCGATATGGGTCCGGAATGTCTGGAGATCGCTCCGCTTTGCAGAGATCGCCTGGATAACATCCGCGGTATTGATCACAAGGGTGGTGCGGGTGACCCGGGAACTGTCCACGGCCCGGTTGTTCTTGTCAAGCTCAACGATATCGATAATCGTTTTGTTTGAAGTGGCTGTGACAGCGGGCGCCTTGCCCTCCATCGTGACCCGGACAACCTCTTCAATATCGCTTGGGTATTCGAGCTCAAAACCGCCAAGG
Organism: Methanomicrobiales archaeon; assembly: GCA_012798365.1. Classification (GTDB taxonomy): domain Archaea; phylum Halobacteriota; class Methanomicrobia; order Methanomicrobiales; family Methanospirillaceae; genus Methanoregula. Next base: position 13,770 of record JAAZNH010000291.1, read on the forward strand.
AGGAGGGTCTTGCCGCTTTCCTGGGGCCGGGGTTCTTCGATACCATCCTTGATCAGGGTATAGGTCCACTTGGCGGAATCCAGATCTGTTGACATCTTCAGGTCACTCGATGAGGGGAAGGTCACGTCCCCGGACCCGGTGAACTGGATCTTATAGGAAACCGTGACGGCAGTTCCCGGGGTCAGCGAACCTGAAGGCTCAATGACCACTTCGGAAACGGACCATGCCGATACCACCGGACTACAGAAAAGAAGAATTGCTGCAAGTACTACTATCCACGTTGTTACACCCTTCATCATCAACCTCACTCAAATAAAGGCTCAATGCCTTCTTCAAACATATTGGATTTTTTCTCCTTTGACTTTATAACATCTTCTTTTGTTTCCTTGGCGATGTCAAGGAGCTCCTTGATCCGCGGAGCATTGCCGACAGTTGCCAGCATGACAACGGCGGCAACATACTCGCTGTTGACCGGATAGTCTCCGCCACGGACTTCGACACCCGCAATATTCTCTTCAACCCAGCTCTTGGCTTTCTCGACACCTTTCCGGTCCATCTCATCCGGTGGCCCGGCAAGGAGAACCAGTGCACGCTCGGCAGTCGAATAATCGCAGGGGAGCGTCAGGCGGCCCAGCATTGCCCTCCTCACCAGTGCAACAATCTTCGCCGACCGGTCCTCGCCCATGAGGACTTCTTCGTTTGCTTCTTTCTTGCCCCCGAACTTATCCTTGAGACCACCCAGGATGCCACGCTGCTGCTTGGTCCGTTTGCTCATCACTTCGCTGATCGCATACCCGACAGAGGTAATTCCGCCACCGCGGAGCGTATTGATAATTTCACTGGAGTCAACGACCATTTCGCCAACGCCCATGCGGCTGACTTCACCAGCCCGGAAAAGGACCCCGAACCGGCGTACAACTTCGTTATTTAAGCGGGTGAATGCCGTTTTTACACTTTCGCCCTCGTTTTTCCAGGCGCTGTTATCGAAAATGAAGGTGTTATCAGCTTCGTTGACCAGCGTTGTCAGGCTGCGTGCTGCGTTATAAGAATAGAGCCTTCCTTCTTCGGGAGCTGGAATGATTCCGAGGGCATAAACCGGCTCCCGGTAGATCCGCTTCAGATGACGGGCAAGAACCGGGGATCCTCCGGAACCGGTTCCTCCGCCAAGACCGGCAACGATGACAAACGCATCGACATCGTGAGTACCGCGGGAATCAATAGCACTGATGCTGCTGTCAATTTCGTCTGCGGTAACCCTCGCCCCGGTCACGTTGTCGGTGCCTACCCCGTGACCTTTGACCATGGTCTGGCCGATGAGGATCCGGTCCCTCATTTCAATATTTTTCAGACCCATCAGGTCGGTCCGTGCGGTATTTACGGCAATTCCCCGGAAACTGCTGGTACCGAGCTTCTTATCCTGCTCGATAAACATATCGACAATTTTGCCGCCCGCCTGGCCACATCCAATGAAAAATACCCGCATCTGGTGACACCATCCAATGGGCTAACAGATAATTAATTTATCTTAATTCTTTTAAGTCCTTTTGCTCGTATGAACCTTTATTTTCGAGAATAGAAAAACCTTCTTATGAATTTACCGAGGGAAATTCACGCACGATCTGACGATTTTGCGGAGCCTTTTTCATTTTGCCGCGAAAATACTATAGATCAGAAATCATGCAGATTGGAATTATCGGCGGCGGACTGACAGGCCTTGTCGCTGCACATGCACTCGCACGGGACCACAAGGTCATCCTTTTTGAAAAAATGCCCTATCCCGGTGGCTGCCTCTCTTCCTATCACATCAACGATTACTGGATTGAACGGTATTACCACCACTGCTTCTCTTCAGATGTTTCCCTTTTCTCCCTTCTTGAGGAAATGGGGCTTTTTGAGGCCCTGGAGTGGAGAAACGGAACAACCGGTTCTTTTGCCAGGGACACTATCTATCCCTTAAGTACACCCCTTCAAATCCTCAGGTATCCTGAACTCTCGATTCAGGACAAGGCTCGTCTCGGGTGGCTGACCCTGACTGCCAAAAACGCCAGTCTCGCGGACCTTGATGATATCCCTGCTGATCAATATATCATCGAGAACCTTGGCCTGAATGTTTATACCTCCTTTTTTGAGCCGCTCCTGAAAAGCAAGTTCGGCGACCGGAGAAAAGAAGTCTCGGCAGCATGGCTCATGTCACGGATCGCCATCCGGTCAAACCGCGGTGTTGAAGGTGAACGGCTGGGATATCTCAGGAACGGATTCCATACCCTGATCGATGCCCTGGTCACTTCAGTGACGCAAAAAGGTGGGGAGATCCGGCTCCAGGAACCGGTTTCCTCCGTAGCCCGCAACAATAACAGGTGGACGCTCAACGGCATACCGTGTGATGCGGTTATCTCAACAATCGCACCCCTGGAACTTGAACGGTCTGGCGGGCCGGCCCTCCCGCCGATTCCCTACCAGGGTGCTGCATGTCTTACCCTTGCCATGAAGCGGCAGGTCACAAACGGCATTTACTGGCTGAACATGAAAGATCCGGCTCCATATGGTGCAGTGGTAACCCATACCAACTTCATTCCGTTCGAGCGGTATGGTGAACACCTTGTCTATCTTGCCTCCTACTTCAGCGGAACACTCCCCCCGAGGCTGGATGAGCGGATGCTTTCTGATTTCTGCTCGCGGTTTTCTGTGCAGCCGGAGGAGATTTCCTGGCACCGTATGGCAGTGGATCCCTTTGCCGGGCCGGTCTATACAACGGGATACCGCTCCCTGATTCCCCGGTATGAAACCAGCGGGCTCTACCTTGCGGGTATGTTTTCCCAGACAAACTATCCCGAGCGAAGCATGGAAGGATCCATCAGGGCGGGTTTTGAGGTGGCTGAATGTTTAAAAAAACGGGAGCAGCATGAGTAAGCCGGAAATTACCGCAATCATTCCGGTCTTCAATGACCTGGCATCGCTTGAAAAGGCCCTTCCGGTCTCCATTGCCACGCTTGAGAGGATTACTCCCGACTTTGAGATTATTGTTGCTGAAGACGGAAGTACAGATGGCAGTGCAGAGTTTGTTACGGATTTTTCCACAAAAGACCCCCGGGTCCGGCTCCTCCACAGCGATACCCGGCAGGGAAGAGGCACTGCACTTAACCGGGCTATCGGGGATGCACGGGGCGCGATTGTCTGTTATTACGATGTCGATCTTGCAACGGATATGCAGCATCTCCACCAACTCGTGACTGCAATCCGTGACGGGGCAGTCATCTCGACCGGATCCCGGCTTCTGCCGTCCAGTGATACCGTCCGTACCGGCGGGAGAGAAATCGCAAGCCGGGGGTACAATTTCCTTGTCCGGCTCTTCCTGGGCAGCCGGATTTTTGATCACCAGTGCGGGTTCAAGGGATTCCGACGGGAAAAGATCCTTCCGGTCCTTCCCATGATCCGGTCCGGGCACTGGTTCTGGGATACAGAAATCCTTGTCCGGGCGCAACGCATGGGATACAAGGTTGCAGAGTTCCCGGTCCACTGGCGGGCCGGAAAAGGGACAACCGTCAGGTTCAAGGATATTTTCTCCATGGGGTCCTCGATCCTCAGATTATGGTGGCAGATTCATGTATCGGAAAATTAGCGCCATCGTTATCCCAACGCTGCTGGCCATTGGAATCATCGCATGGATGCTCTTTAATGTCCGCGACG
>JAAZNH010000292.1 GCA_012798365.1 Methanomicrobiales archaeon
GGCTCATTGTCCTTGTCCAGATCGCCATCGTCCAGTTTGGTGGTGCCGTCTTCTCAACCGTGCCCCTGACCGTGGAGATGTGGCTGAGAATTATCCTCTTCACAACCCCGGTCCTTCTTGTCGGGTTCCTGCTCAGGACCGTGTACCGGCTCAGAACTGCCCGCACGCAGTCCCACGTATGAAAAACCAGTACCCTGATACCCCACCATTTTTATCCAAACCGGGAACAGACCAGCCCTCATGGACTACCCGAACCTGATTATGCCAGAAAACCCCGTCCCGGCCGGACCACGAAATATTTGTCGCCTTACTCTCCAGGAGGATAGCCCGGTGAAGAGACACCGTGCCTGAGATCGTTCAACCGGTTTCACCACCATTCATCTCAAAAATGGATTCCACCAGAGCAAAACGGGCGAAATACGGGGATTGTGGTCTGTCTACGAAAAAAGAGAGCGAGAAAGAGCGAAAAAGAGCTTCTCCAGAGGCACCCTGCCCCATGCACCCGGGGCGGGAAGAATCCTTCACCATAGCAACGATGGTCGTTATCACACCCTGCAAAGCACCCTGCACCGGGCGTCGGAATACCCTTTCTCCAGGCAGTGAAGATAACAATCCCCCGGCTGCTCTGATAAATACACATTTACAGGGGGGTGACCTGCTGCAGGATTCTGCGCCGGCTGCTCAACGAAGAAGGAATGAACACCGGCAACAACGCTTCCAGCGATCGCTAAACAGACCATGAACAGTACAAGCCGGGCCAGCGGCGAAATTTTTGATCCTGACAGAGATACCACCGTACTTCCAATCCAGTCCTTATTTTCCTCCACAGGTAAAAAACTACCGTGGTGCGCCGGAAGAAAAACAGCACTCACTCCTGTGCTCTTTCTCCCTGTTATAGGGTATTGTGAAGAGTATTATATACAAGATATGATCTATGAACGTATCGTACCAGTATAGTGGAAACTGGCAGTATCCGGTCGATACTTGTTCCGGCAGCCGTGTTCCCTCCAGCCTGCTATGGCAGGGGCAACACCCCGGATGCAGAGCCGGACACTCCAGCAGGATACCGTTATAAAATAGCCACCATGATCAGCATTCTGTATGTTGATGACGAGACCGACCTGCTCGACATTGCAAAAATCTTCCTTGAGGAGTCCGGGGAGATCCGGGTTGATACAGCCCCGAGTGCACGACAGGCGCTGGATCTTCTGGAGAAAAACCACTACGATGCCGTGGTATCGGATTTCCAGATGCCGGACATGGACGGCATCGCGTTTCTCAAAACCCTCCGGAAAAATGCCGAAACCCTTCCCGTGATCCTCTTCACCGGCAAGGGAAAGGAAGAGGTGGTCATCGCCGCCCTCAACAACGGGGCCGACTATTACCTCCAGAAAGGCGGCGACCCGGAGATCCAGTTTGCAGAACTGAAAAACAAGATCCAGCTTGCGGCCGAACAACAGAAATCAAAAGACAAGGTCCTCTTTTTTAACCGGCTGTACGCGATCATGAGCGGGATCAATACCGCGATCCTGCATATCAGGACACGCGACGAACTCTTCCGCGAGATCTGCTGGATCATCCAGGGCGAAGGAGGATTTGCCCGGGTCTGGATCGGCCTCCTGAACGCGGGAAAGACCGAAGTATTACCGGCTGCCTGTGCCGGGTTTAAGGGGGAGAACCTCGTGCCAATTCCCCTTACGCACCGGGATCCGCAAAGCAGCCAGGACATCAGCGGGATTGCCGCCCGCGAGCGGAAGATCATTGTCCGCAACGAACCGCAGACGAACAGTTCCCACAGCGATGCCGGCCAGCCCGCAACCGACTACCGCTCAACCGCAGCCTTCCCCATCTGGTTCCACAACGACGTGATCGGGACCTTCCAGATCTATGCCCGCGAACCTGCGTTTTTTGGCGAGGAGGAAACCCGGTTCCTGGAGGAACTGAGTTCTGACATCTCGTTTGCCCTTGAGAACATGGAGGCAGAAGAGAAACGCCGGAAGACCGAACTCGCCCTCCAGGAATCCGAAGAGAAGTTCCGCACCCTTGTCGAGGAGTCCCTGGTCGGCGTCTATGTCATTGCCGGCGACCGGTTTATCCACGTGAACCCGAAATTTGCCGACATGCTCGGGTACACCCAGGAGGAGATCGTGGAGGGCCTCACGGTCCGGGACCTTATCGCACCCGAGTGCTGGAGCATGGTCCAGGCAAACGTGGAACGGCGCCTCTCCGGTAAAACCAAGAGCCTGCACTACGCGTTCAAGGGACGCAGGAAAGACGGGGCCCTCATCGATGTCGAGGCCGCCGGGACGCGGGCGCTCTTCCATGGCGAACCTGCCATCATCGGGACGATCATCGATATCACCGAGCGCAAGAAAGCCGAGAAAGAGCGTGCCCAGAAACTCGAGGAGCTCTCCGTTGCCAACAAGAAGATCCGTGCCGCGGAGGAGCGGCTCTGGGCCCATATCGCGGCCCTCACCGAGAGCCAGGACCGGCTCAATGACAGCGAACGCCGGATGACGGATATCATCAACTTCCTACCCGATGCCACCTTTGCCATTGATACGAGCGGCCGGGTCATTGTCTGGAACCGCGCCATCGAGGTGCTGACCGGGATTCCTGCAGACGACATGATCGGCAAGGGCGACTATGAATACGCCCTGCCGTTCTACCAGGAGCGCCGGCCGGTGCTTGCGGACCTTGCCCTCCACTATGATCCCGCGGTCGCGTCGCGTTATGATACCATTCACCGTGACGGAGACACGCTGACAGCCCAGTCGTTCATCCCCCACCTCCGTCAGGGAAAAGGGGTCTACACCTGGTTTGTTGCAGCGCCGCTCTATGATACCCAGGGGACGGTCATCGGCGCCATCGAGACGATCCGGGACATCAGCGCATACGAGGAGGTGCGGCAGGCCCTGCAGGAATCCACCGACCGGTACCGCCACATCATCGAGAACACCCATGACGGGGTCATCATCGTCCAGGACGGCCAGATCGTATACTCGAACCCGGTAATCCAGAAGATCCTCGGGTGCCACACGGCCGGCGACCTGAAAGGGAGGCCGGTCACGGATTACATCCACGCGGATTACCACAAGACTCCCCCGTCCATGGATACCTCAAAACCGAACGGGAAAAGTCATGAAACCTCACGGGTGATGGTCCTCACCAAGGATGGCGGGGTCCATTTCCTGGACCGGCGGGAGCTGGCCATCGAATGGGAGGGCCGGGCTGCCACGCTCTGCTTCCTGTCTGAAACCCACGGGCCCGCCCTTCCCCCGGGGCCCGTGAAGACTGCCCGGTGATTACAGCCCGTTTTCACGGCCACGGGAAACGGTTGCCACGACAGTTCCTTATTCACCCGCTCCCCCCATGAATGCAGTCGCGGCAATATCCCGTGCCCGGACTCCCGCACCCGTACCGGATAGTTTATCGCATCCGGACCCAAAAATAACCGGAAATGGATCTGATATTTCCCCTCATCGATTTTGTTCTGCATTTTGACCGGTACCTGCCGGGCATCATTGCCACGTACGGGTTCTGGACCTACCTGATCCTCTTTGTCATCATCTTCTGCGAGACGGGCCTTGTCATCATGCCCTACCTGCCGGGCGATTCCCTGCTCTTTGTTGCCGGGGCGCTCGCCGGCGCCGGCTACCTGAACGTGGAAGTCCTGCTCGTCAGCCTCATCATCGCCGCAGCGCTTGGCGATTCAGTCAACTACTGGATCGGCCACCGGACCGGCATGAAGATCCTGGAGAAGAACTACTCGCTCGTGAAGCGCGAGCACCTGGAGACCACCGAGCAGTATTTCACCAAATACGGGGGGCTGACCATTATCATCGCCCGTTTTGTCCCGTTCATCCGGACATTCGCCCCATTCCTTGCAGGCGTCGGGAAGATGCAGTACCGCTGGTTCCTCATGTACAATATCACCGGCGCAGTCCTCTGGATTTCTGCCTTCACGCTCGCAGGATATTTCTTCGGGGGCATCCCCATCGTCAAAGAGAACTTCAGTTACATCATTTACGCCATCATCGCCCTCTCCCTGGTCATTGTCGGGTCGGTTGTCATGAGTGTATACCGGTCCATGAATGCATGCAGGGAAGCAGAACCGGATACCAAACCCTGATTTTTTTTAAGGATAGTAACGAAAAAAATTACAATGGAATACCGTATCGAACCAGGATCTCGTACGGGCGTTCTTTTTTTTTCAGGATATACAGTGTAATCGGGTTTTTCCAGAAGCCAAAGCTAGTTATCCGCCGATCCGGGTCATGTTGCTTTGGACCTGGTGATATTCCGGCACCGAGTGTTTTCCATCGACAATCATAAAGAAAAACCTACGATGCAAGCGAAAAACGGAAAATGAAAAAACAGGAGAAACGGGGGGCGGGGATTTTTAGATCAGGATCATCGCGGCGATGATCAGGATCGCAAGGACCAGTGCGGATCCTAAGACAATGATGAGTTTGAGGTCCGATTCGCCGGTCACGCTCTTCTTCCCGGGTTCCTTTCTCTTCTGTTTTGGTTTCATGCAAACCATCCCCGTGGTGCACCGGAATATTGGTTACCGGAAAATATCAATGCACTGGACGGTACGAAACTGCGAGAAAACACTGTAAAAAAAGAAGGGCTCATACGGGTCCTGTTCACATGAACCGGTACCCGAGGGACTGCACAAGGGAGATCATGTCCCGGACCTGCTCATCCTGCCGGGGGGTGAGCCGGCGCCCTTTCTGGATAAGCCTACCCATGCGCACGATCTGGAGCCGCTGGTCCTGCGACAGGGCGCCGGAGTGGTGGGCCCACTTGAGGAGGTCAAACCACTGGGTCCGGTCAAACAGGACGCCCTGCGGCGCGGCACTGAACGGCCGGTACGCGGCTGCCGGTGATGGCGACGCGTAACTCACCATGGTCTCGTCATCTTCCCCGCCATCGTCCTGGCCGGAGACCGGAAGCGGTGCCTCACTTCCGGCCATCGGGCTCTCCAGCTCATCTGCATCATCCTCTTCAATTCCGGAAATACCGGGAGCGGCGACCGCAGGGCAGGCAGCCGGATCCAGTTCTGCAACATTCGGGTCCTCATCGCGCATGATAGAGACTACCGGTGCATCCGCTTCATCACCGGCTTCATCCCATTGTGCACCGGATTCTTCTTCAGCGGGCTCATCCGATGGAGCGCCGGCGTCATCCTCGAACAGATCCTCCACGTCCGTAACATGCGGGACCGTCACCGCGGGTACCTGTGCCGGCGGGACAGCAACAACCGACCGGACCGGATCAGGGATCTCGACTGGCAAGGCGGAAGTCCGGGCTATTACCACCGGGAGCGGCGCTCCCATATCCGGATCCTCCATCGCGGGAACAGAACCGGCAGGTGCCGGTGCAGCTGCCGCAGCGTTTGCAGGGAAGGGGGCCGGAGCGGAGGCGGGAGACGGGACATCCGCCCGGGCCGGTTCTTTCCGGCCGGCGGCGGTATACCGCTCATTGTCGGTCATGTGGTCTTCCCACTCATCGGCAAGGGCCGAACGGGCCTGGTCGATCTCGGCTTCCAGCTGGGCAGCTTTCTCCTCGGCCTCCAGTTTCCCCTGCGTTGCCATGCGCACCTGGTCTTCCAGCATGCGCAGGCGGGTAGACGCCGCGTCGAGTTCAGCACTGAGCTCCTGTATCCGGCTTTCACTCGTAACTTCCAGGGACCGCAGGCGCTCCTCGGCATTCCGGCGCTCCTGCTCCTCAGCATCGAGCATCCCCCGGATCTTCTCCTGCTCAGACCGGGCCTGCCGGATGGCCTCATCTGCCTTTTCCTGGGCTGATACGGCACTGCGCATGCTCTCTTCACCGCTCCGGCGCTGGCGCCGCTCGGTCTCAAGGGCTGCCCGGGCCCCTTCCAGTTCATCGGAGAGGGACCGGATATGCTTGTCTGCAGCCGCCTGCTCTGCTGCCGCTGCACCAAGTTTTGCCTCAAGATCACGAATATGGGTGAGGGACTCGGCAACCCGGGCATTCAGGGCTGCACGCTCGCCCTCTGCTACCGTGAGCTCCTGCTTTGCCAGGACAAGGTTGTCGCGGTGCTGGTCAAGGTGGGACTTCACTTCCTCGTGGGCACCCTGCAGCGATGAGAGCGCCACGTCCCGCTGGAGCAGCGCACCCTGCAACGACTCGCGGGTTTGCGCATGCCCCTGCTTCTCGGCATCGAGGGATGCACGGAGATCTGCCGCTTCAGTCTCAAGGGCCCGGACCCGCGAGAGCGTCTCAGCCCCGCTCTCCCGCAGGTCGTTTGTCACCCGCTCCAGGTCCGCAATGAGCCGGCTCTTGTCCTCCACAGCGGAACGGGCGGTCCCGAGGGTATCCTCAAGGGACTGGATCGTTGCCTTTGCCGCGGAAATTTCCTGCCTGGCACCCTTCAGGTCATCGGAAAGACCGGCAGCTTCCCGGCATTTGTCGTCAAGGACTGACCGCATCCGGGCAAGCTCCGTATCAAGACCGCCGGCCCGGGCCTCAGCGACACCGGTTGCACCCTTCTGGTCAGCGAGTTCCTGCTCAAGCGCTGTAACCTGCCGGGACTTCTCCGCGATCGTGGCAGTTGCAGATTCGCGGGCAGATTCCAGCTCCGTGATCTTCTCTCTCTGGCAAAGGATCTCGCGGGCGTGTTCCGCTTCCGAGCGCTCCTTCTCCGCTGCAAGAGCGGCCAGCTGGCCCTCAAGCGCACTGATCCGGTCCAGGGCTGCAGCCCGCTCTTCCCTGAACGTGACAATATCACCAGCCTGCTGGCGCCCGGTGGCCCGGAGCTCGTCAATGACCCGGGTCAGGTCCTGTTCGGACTCGTTCTTTGCAAGGGTGAGCGACCGGGCCTCCTGTTCTGCAGCCTCTGCCCGGCTCTTTTCGGAAGCAAGGGCTGCTTTGAGCTGCCCGCACTCGAGCGTGAGAGCACGGGCTGTCTTTTCCAGCTGCTCTTTTTCCGGGATCAGTTTTTCCAGGGAAGCCTCGGCAGTCTTTCGCTTTGCCGACTCCTGGTCAAGCACCCCGCGGGTGGTTGCAAGGTCAGCATCCGCAGAATCGAGCTCGGCTTTCAGGGCCGCGATCTTCCGGCTCATCTCCCCTGCCTCTTCAGCATGGGTGCGCCCGAGTTCCTCGTTCTCCGCCATGATCGCCCGTACCTGGTCCTCGGTCCGGGCGATCAGGGCCTTGTCCTCCTCGCGCTCCTTGATGAAAAAGCCCTTCTCCCGGATATGTTCCTCGATCTGCCGGGCCTTCTCCCGGATCTCATCGTTCAGCGCCGAGATTGCCTGCTCCCGCTGCTGGAGGGTCTGGTTCATCACACCGATAACGCGTCCCTGCTCGGATGCCACCTCGTCCGCACGCGTGACGGTCTGCTTTAAGGATGCGATAGCCGAACCCGCCCGGGCAAGTTCGTCGGATTTGTTGACCGCGATCTCAAACGAGGAGAGGAGGAATTCTAAGAGTTTCCTGCGGTCAGCGGTGACGACAAAGAGGTGTTCGTCATGCTGGATCTTGAACTGCGTCTTGATCTGTTCAGGCGTCTGCCGCTCCACGTGAGTGACGAGCATGCCTTCGATGAGAGAGAGTAAGTAGGGGGGATCGTACGGGACTGCGAGGAAGTTGTCGGCATTGCTGTCAAGAACGAACAGGAGGTCCGAGAGGCTGGATGCACGGGTCAGGATGAGGACCGGGATCATCCAGAGATCATTGTCGGTTTTTATCTGCCGGCAGAAGTCGAAAGCCTCCGGCCCAAGCGTGACGGAGTCGCAGACAAGGAGGTTCGGTTTTCCATAATGCAGGGTTTCAAGGAGCGATGAGCTGTCTGAAAAGAGGGTGACATGATACCCCCTTTGTTCCAGGTATTCCGGTTTTACCGGGGTCTCTGTTTCACTCTTACAAAGAACGAAAACGTCAATGACATTCTCGTTTCCATCGGACGAGGTGGAATTCATTACAATCTCTCACGTACGGGAAGGATCCAGGCGCAGTTATGCCTGATATATAATATTATATACTCTTTTAAAGCATTTCTGGTCGAAACAGGCCTTCCGGGCGCAGTGTTGAACAAAATCAGCACAAAAAAGGGGGAAAAGAAATATTCTACGAAATTTTTCTGCGCGTCGCTGTATCGACGGGGATCTGCAGCTCGGTCAGCAGTTCGTCCTCTGCCACCAGGTTGGGATCGCTGAGGTATACCTCCCGGTGCGGGCCGGTGATCTCAAACTCCCGCTCTTCCAGGTACATGCCGATACGGGACCATGCGCCATGGAGGCCGGAATAGGGCCCCTTGTGGATGAGCGATAACACCTTTCCGCCCGGCAGTGCGTGGATCTCGATCGCCGGGTCGGTTGCAGTGACCTTGCCGCTGATCGGGGCAGCACATTCCATGAGCGCGTCCTTCTCCTTGTATTCGCAGTCATGGTACAGGGTCATGAACGGCCCGGTGACCTTCAGCCCGTTGCGCTGGTTCTCTTCTGAGTATATCTGGCCGCAGAGATCCTGCATGAGGATCGTGATGGTCTCACTATAACTTCCCACGCCCCGCTTCCCGATAACCCGGAGCGGCGGGACCTCTTTTACAACAGGTTCATTGTGTGACAGAATCATCATCTCCAGTGAAGCGCCCGATGTTTCGAGAATCGCCTCGATCTGTTGTAACCTCTGGACTTCGGACCGGATCGCCCCTCTCCGTTTTTGGAAGAGGAGCTGGATCATCTCCCGGTCCCCGCCTTCCTTTGCAGCAAGGAGCGTCTCAATCTCGGCAAGGGAAAAACCAAGCCCGCAGAGTTCTTTAATGGAGACGCCGGTTGCTATCTGCGGCCCGGTGTAATACCGGTAGCCGGTTGCAATGTCTTTGCTGGCCGGGACAAGGAGGCCCCGCTCATCATAGAGGCGCAGCGCTTTCTGGCTGAGCCGGGTGATCTGCGAGAACCTGCCTATGGGGATCTGGTCGATTGCCATTGTTACCGGTACTGTGTGATTCCGCGAACCATATAGGGTGTCGTTGTCTGCCCCGGGGCAGGGTACGGAACCCGGGCCGGATTGGCCTTTTAGGAAATCGTGGTACACCCCATTGGTCCGGCTCACCGCAATCCGGATTTCGTCCGGAGCACGAACAGGAAGGGAACAGGCACGGGCCGGCCCTGCCCGCGTGCCAGTCCTCCGCAGGGGGTCATCCAGGAAGCCGGACGGTAGTTGACGGGGAGTAATCGCAGAGACAATAGCCGGCCCTGGTCACGTACCTGTCCCGCATGGATAGTTTTGCAAAGGCAGGATTGTGCACCGCAGTTTTGATCGCAGGGACCGGGCCGGACCAGCACAGGGGGGTAGTGCGCACCATGTCATGCGGGGGGTCGGGCAGGTACAGGATCTTTTTAATCGCAGGGGCAGCGAACCGGCCACTCCCGCTCCAAACCGTATAATTCCGGGGGAATAGCGCATGGATTTACCGCGGCCGTACGGGATTTTTGTGTGCAGGCCCGAGCATCGTACAGAAAAAAAACGAATTGCCCCAGCCCGACCCCCCTTTTCGTGCAAGGGAAAATGGGTATGATTTCCGCTGGAACTCCCGACTGAAAAATACCCGATTACCCCCCACGGGAAGCGAAGGGGGGTCGGGCCGGGCACATTTTTTTTAGGAAGCGCCGGCCCCCCCAACATTTTTTTTTCGGCCATCCACCTGCGCTGCAGTACGTGAAATTATTCCCGCGGGAAAAACAAAAGAGAGTAAGAAAAAAATCCGGAACAATTCCGGAACCAAGCGCAACACGTGTCGCCCGGAAGAAATCCTGAAAAAAAACTGCCATGACCCGCTACCTAATCGATATCCGCATGATGGGCCCGGTGAAGAACCAGGTTCAGGAACTCAGCGATCATCTTGTAGAGAAATTCCACATCAATGATAACCTCACCGTCCCGCATATCACGCTGGCCGGCCCGTTTGAGGCTGAAGATGAGACCCGGCTCACAGAGGATTTTACCTGGATCTGTTCTGCCTGCACAACCGCGCCGGCCTATGAAGTGGGAGGGTATGGCTTCTTTGACGCAACCCGGGTCATTTATGTAACGATCACACCCGACGACACCCTCCGGAAGCTGCGGCATGAGCTCGCGCAGGCAATTGCGCCGTACTGTTCCCTGCGTAACTACGATCAGGATTCCGCTGAAGATTTCCGGTTCCATGCAACACTGGCCATGAAACTCGACTGGCTCACGTACCAGCGGATCAAATGGTATTTCCGGAACCAGGAACCGGTCGTGTTCCGGCACCACCCGATCCGGGTCACGCTCCTCAAAAACTCAAACGTGCTCTGCGAATACGATTTTGTGCAGCAGCGGATGCTGACGGCTTCCCAGGCCCGGAGCAAAGCAACCCTGATGCGGGACCTCGACATCCTGAAGGCATGGGGCGACGGGAAAACCGATCGCTGATGTCCCGTCCGTGACAAAA
>JAAZNH010000293.1 GCA_012798365.1 Methanomicrobiales archaeon
CACCCGCCCGATCCACCTCTCACTTGCTTATAATGACGACCCGTTTATCCGGGGAATCAGCAACAATCCCCAGGGGGCGCGCCAGCTGCTGCAAAAGCTGGGCATCCACGAAAAAACATCTGATGGCCGGTGGCGCGTCTGGGAAGAACTGGAGATGGATGAGAAGCGGACCATCATCTCCGGACTTGCCAGCCAGCTAATCGCAAACGGTGAGAGTCTTGACCGGCTGCTTGCGGAGACATATGGGTTCCCCGGCGAACCCGCACGCACGCCACTCCGGAACGCACAGGAGTATGCAACCCTCCTCAATGCCTGCGGGCGGTGGTCAAAACCGGCCATCGGTGGCGCCATCCTCCGGGGCGACCGGGGCCAGGCCTACCGCGATGCCGAACACATGCTCAACAACCACCGGGCCATCATCCGCAACCTACTCCAGTTTATTCTCGATACCGGGGTAAAGGAACTGGAGAACCTCCAGTGGCTTCATGTCGGGGGACGGTATCCCGATACCATTGTCGGGATTGGTGCCGGGATGGCGCTCTCCAAGCTGAACCCAAACAAGCCAATCCTCATCATGTGCGAAGTGCCGGAAGACCCTAGCCTGACCAAATGTTCCATGCGGACGAACGAGCGGGTGGTCGGCCAGGGCATCGATCTCCAGCAGGCGCTCAACGAAGCATCCACCGAGTACGGCGGCGGGGGCGGGGGCCATAAGATTGCAGCAGGGGCGTATATCCCCAAAACAGCAGAACAGGAGTTTGTGATTCGTGTCAACAGGATACTCGGAGAACAGTTCACTCGCGCGGGTACAGGTCATCGCTGATTTCCAGTTCGGCAGCGGTGCCGGGCCTGCCCTCTTTCCGGAGGGATGTGAGTTCATCCTCTCCACTACGGGACGGATTCGCCAGATTGGGTATGCAGGCATGCGCCTTGCAACGGTCAGGGCATCGGATGGCAGGCTGACTCTGGGAATCGAAGGGGCAAAACGGGTTCAGGCTGCACTTCCGGCACCCGCGTACCGGGTCATTCTCAAAGATGATGTGGCAGAATTCGTTGCTGCCGGGAAGAATGCATTTGCAAAACATATCGTATCGGCCGACCCAGAAATCCGCGCGGGTGATGAGGTGCTGGTTGTCGCATCCGGGGACCGGCTGCTTGCCTGCGGGGCTGCTGTCGTATCCGGCCCGGAAATGCTTGCATTTAATTACGGAGTAGCGGTAAGAGTACGGCAGGGAGTTGCAAAAGATGCTTCCGGGAAATATCAACCCGCGCCAGATGAAGGCGATGATGAAGAAGCTCGGCATGAGCGTCGAGCAGATTGAAGAAGTGGAGAGTATTGTGATCAAGACCCCGAAGGGAAACTGGGTCTTTGATGCAGGTACTGAGGTTACTGCCATGACCATGCAGGGCCAGACAACCTACCAGATAGCCGGCACACCCCGGTTTGAGGAGAATGCACCTGACATCCCGAAGGAAGATGTCACCATGGTTGCATCGCAGGCAAACGTTTCTGAAGAGAAGGCACGGGCCGCCCTTGTCGCATGCAAAGGCGATATTGCCGAAGCCATCATGAAACTGGCACAGTGATGATCGAGACAGGTGACCGTGTCCTTCTCGTCGGGGAAGGCCGTGAGTTTTTCGTCAAAGCCGGGCCGGGAAAGTTAGGCACGGATAAAGGCCAGCTGGACCTTGAGGCGCTTGTCGGGAAAGATGGCGGGGATATCGTCACCACACACAATGGGTCTGAATTCACGATCCGTATCCCGAGGCCGACGGACTTCTTCACCTACGGGAAACGTTCCGGGGCGCCGATGCTGCCCAAGGATATCGGCCTTGTCATGGCCTATACCGGCATGAACCATAATGATGATGTCCTCGATGCCGGCACGGGAAGCGGCATTGCAGCGATTTATTTTGGCGGGGTTGCGCGCAGCGTGAAAACCTACGAGATTCGCCCCGAATTCTCAAACCTTGCAAAAAAAAATATCTACGAGGCAAAACTGCCCAACGTTGAAGCAGTTGCAAAGGATTTCCTGGATGCGGAAGGGACCTACGATGTGGTTCACCTCGACCTCCAGATCCTGCCGGAGCACGTATCCCACGCGTATGCGCTTCTCCGGTCCGGGGGGTATCTTGCCTGCTACACCCCGTTCCTCGAACAGATGGCTATCGTTGTTGATGCTGCTACCCCGCTCTTCCGGGAAGTCCACACCCACGAGCTCATCGAGCGTGAGATGACCCGGTCAAAACGCGGAACGCGGCCATCGACCTCGGTAAGCCACTCGGGTTACGTGACAATCGCCCGAAAATAATCCTTTTTTTATCCATTTTATACCAGAAACCCGATACAGCATGGAAACGGTAATTCCGGTCATTTATGGTTATACTGTTCTGTGCTCCGCTCAATCTTCTTCTTCACTGTTTCCCATGTCGGCGTGATGAGGAAACTTTCCTCCATGAACCCGATCACCTTTGTAAACTTCTTCATGGGAAATGCCATGGTGAGGATATCCTGCTGCACACATTTCCGCGCCGAAGGATCGAACATCCCGAGGACAACCCGGGGATCCTCATTCTGCTGTTCGAGCCAGGGATAATAGACGGCCGAGCTGCACCCGGCTCCCATCGGGCAGATGACCCCGCAGGGATCGCCGCGATCATAATTCGCAAGAGTGAATAGACCACTCATCACTTCCGGACGGGCAAAGAAAACCACGACCTCAGGGTTGTCATCCGCTCCCAGCTGGTCCCACCGGGTGACAACGAGACTTTTTCTCGAGGTCGGCAGTGGCGTGAGGGACTTGCCCCATGCATCGACAATTTCCGGAGTCTGCTTATACCGCTCCCCTTCAACAACCCCGGGTTTTCCGCTGGAGAGAAAATGCCGGAACTCCGGTGGCCGCTGGTTAGAAAAACCGGTATACATCCGGCCACCGCGACAAGTGACAGAGGCATCATCGAATACCAGCGGGGTCCCGTTCCGCGCCTGGCCCATCTGGCAGATCAGGCAGCGCCAGCCATCCGGGGGAGGAACCTTTTTTCTGGATTCCGGGGGTGTGGCCCGGAATTCAATACCCAGCGGGAGTTCTGCACCGGGAAAATACTTTTCCCACAATCCCGTAAACCGGTCGCGGACTGCGATATCCATACTGGGGAATACTCTGCCCGGGGATTTAAGAGGGATCATCGGGTTTCCGGTTCCGGGAGATGCCGGACCGGAAGACTGCCGGCACGGGTTACGGCAGCCCGGTGGCAGATACATGGTTGGGGTTTACCGGAAAAAGATAGATAATTAGGGCAGGAAGATGATATATCGTGAGAACAGCCGGGAGGAATGACGACGCGCCATATCATTTCCATTAAGGATTTTGACCGGGACAGCATTGACCGCCTGCTTGACCATGCGGAACAGATCGATCGGGAGCGGGGACGATCGAACGCCCTGAATGGCAAGATCCTTGCGGCCCTCTTTTTCGAACCCAGCACACGGACCCGGATGTCATTTGAATCGGCTATCGCCCGCCTTGGCGGGACTTCACTCTCGGTCGGCAGTGTCGATGCCTGTTCGATGGCAAAGGGTGAGACGCTGGCAGACACGATCCGTGTTGTCAGCGGGTACGCGGATGCTATCGTAATCCGCCACCCCAAGGAAGGCGCGGCGCGGCTTGCAGCAGAATTTTCCACCGTGCCGGTGATCAATGCCGGTGACGGTGCCGGCCAGCACCCCTCCCAGACGCTGCTGGACCTGTACACGATACGACAGTCCATGCCAATCGAGGGAATTGATGTCGCCCTTGTCGGGGACCTCCGGTATGGCAGGACGGCACATTCGCTTGCATCAGCCCTTTCGCTCTACAACGCACGGCTGCATACGCTCTCCCCCAATGGTCTCGAACTACCCGAAACCCTGGCAACCGAGCTCGGGGAAAAGGGCATG
>JAAZNH010000294.1 GCA_012798365.1 Methanomicrobiales archaeon
CACCGGGATTGGCAGCTGGAATAAGAAACCCCGGCCGGCAGTCGGGGCCAGCTATGCAAAAGGTGGCGTGAGTGCGGTGGGCGGGATTGCAGCAGAGACCTGCCGCGGGCCGGGAAGGAAAGAGGCAGGCGGAATCCCCTGGCTCTGGCTCATGGCAGCAATCATCGGCCTTGCACTTCTCGGGCTTGTGTGGCTTGTCGTTTCCGGTACCTGATCCTTCCTGATAATCCGGGAGAAATATAAGAATAGTTATCATATCTCCCGGTTAATGTAGTGGGAATGTATTCGCTGCTGTACGTGGATGACGAACCGGATCTCCTGGAGCTGGGAACAGTGTTCCTGGAGGAGACCGGCGACTTCCAGGTAACAACCGCGACTTCTGTGGACGAGGGCCTTGCGGTCCTTGCCCGCGGGCATATTGATGCCGTGATATCCGATTACCAGATGGATGGCCGGGACGGCCTTTCGTTCCTGCTTGACGTCCGGAAAACCTACGGTGACCTCCCGTTTATCCTTTTCACCGGCCGTGGGCGCGAGGAAGTGGTTATTGAAGCCATCAACAACGGGGTTGATTTCTATATCCAGAAAGGAGGGGATGTCACGGTCCAGTTTGCCGAACTCTCCCACAAGATCCTGCAGGCCATACGGAGGAAAGAGGCTGAAAACGACCTCTTCCACTCCCGGCAGATGCTTGAGCTGGTCCTTGACACCATCCCCCAGCGGGTGTTCTGGAAAGACACCCGCTGCGTCTTTTTAGGCTGTAATAAACCTCTTGCACGGGATACCGGGTATTCTCATCCCCGTGATCTTGTTGGAAAAGATGATTTCCAGACCGCGTCTTGCGAACTGGCCGGGCATTACCAGGCTGATGACCGGCGGGTCATGGAGACGGGAATCCCCAAGCTGAGCTTCGAGGAGCCCCAGATCAAACCGGACGGCCAGCAGGCCTGGCTGAGGACAAGCAAGGTACCGCTGCGCAACAAGGACGGTGAGATCATCGGCGTGCTCGGTACCTATGAGGATATTACCGACCAGAAGAGGACACATGATGAACTGGCCCGGGCAAAAGAGTATTTTGCCGCAATCTTCGATTCCGTGAATGATGCAATCTTTGTCCACGATGCCACAACCGGCCGGATCGTGAATGTTAACCAGACCTGCACACGGATGTACGGGTACTTGCGGGAGGAATTCCTCTCCATGGATGTCGGGGATTTCAGTGCCGGTATTCCCCCTTACACACAGGAAGACGCAATCGGGTGGATATCCCGCTGCACGAATGGGGGCCCCCAGCTCTTCCGCTGGCTCTCGCGCCGCAAGGATGGGACTCTTTTCATGACAGAAGTGAACATGCGGTCTGCCCGGATCGGGTCGCAGGAGCTGGTGATTGTGACGGAGCGGGACATATCCTCCCGTCCGAAGATTGTGCCGTGAATATTCCCCCGGGGCCGGGTGCACCGTCGCCGCTGGAATGCCTGTTGCAGAAAAGAAAGGATTTTTGTCAGTTCACTGCTGCCTTCTGGAGCAGGATACGGCCTTTTGATGTCAGCCGGAGCGCTATTGCACTTGAGGACTTTCCCCCGTCAAGACAACCCTTTGACAGGAGGACCCGGACTGCTGACCTGACGCTGCTCTCCCCGTGCTCCGGAAGAAGCTGTTGGACAACGTGGCCGATCTGGCACCCCTGTTTGTCGCTGACTGCAGAAAGGACCCGGATATGGATGGGATCCGGGACAAAGACCTCGGGAGGTTTAAAAGATATTGCTTCCATTTGTGATTTCCTCGCTGGTGATATCCGGTTCGTTCGCGACCTGAAAAACAGTACAAAAAACCGGAATACCTGTTACTATTGGTTTTCTGAGTTGAAGTAGTCATGCATCATTGCGGTTCTTGAATTGATCCCAATCCTTGATTATTCCCGCAGGCGCAATCTCTCATGAGAGAACCATGCGACCACTCGCCCTTTTTGTTATTGCCGTCATTTTCGGTCTGGTCATTATCCTTGCAGCCGCGATTATCCTGACCAGTCCGGTCCTGCTCCCGTCTCCGGAAAAAGCTGCAGTGCCATCTCCCGCACCGGCCGGGTCCGGCACCGTACAGTACAGCACGGATGCACCGCTCCCGGAATCTCGTTACTACACTGGTATTGATTATGATACGCTGGTGTCAAATGACCACCTGACAGTCCTCCCGCTGAAAAGCTACCGGCAGCAGGTGACCAATTACAGCTGCGGGGCAGTAGCGGCAATGACCGTCATGGCATACTACCGGGTGCCGGCCAATGATACCGCGGAGGAGGAGGACCGTATCGCGCACCTGATGAACCCCGGCGTTACGGACAAGACCGGCATCAACCCGGAGCAGATGACACAGTATCTCAGGAAAAGTGGCTGGAATGCGACATGGGGGAACGGCGGGAACCAGCAGATGCTCATCCGGAATCTGCAAAATGGAATCCCCACGATGGTTGAATGGATGGACTGGGGCGGGCACTGGGTTGTGGTGACCGGGTATGACACACGGGGAACAGAAAATCCGTGGGATGATGTGATCATCTTTGCTGATTCCGTGGACTGCCACGATGACCGCGTGGATGGTATCACCTATTTCAACTATGGCGAGTTCGATGCCATGTGGTTTGACGCCCATTACTTCCCGGAGCCGATGAGGGACCATGTGTACGTTGTCGCAGTCCCGGCCGGGACGCCGCTTCCGGCATGATAAAAACGCACTATTTTTTCTCTTCTGCGTGTCTACTAACGCATCAGGAATACACCCGCCATGAAGATCACCCGCCTGTATACCGGAACTGACGACCTGTCGCATTTTGAGGATCTCGTTGTCCCGTTTGAGTCCCGCGAGGACTTCGGGCTCTTTACCCTTCCCGAACCGGCCAAGGCGGTTTTCTTTCGTGAGATCCCTCCAGACTGGGAATACCGGTGGCACAACGTTGTCTGCCGGGAATATGTGGTCATGGTTGCCGGAGAGGCCGAGATCGAGGCAAGCGACGGTGAGACGCGGATCTTCCGGAAAGGAGATGTCCTGCTGGCAGAAGACCTTACCGGACAGGGGCACCGGACGCGGGTGCGGGGAAAGAAGGCATGGCGCCAGGTCTTTATCACCCTGCCGTGAGGGAAACTCCGGTCGATACCCTTTTAATAATCCTCACGTAAAGGAAGATGTACCGGTGGCAAGGAATCTCCTGTGAAGAACGAAGATGCAATCAGTGAACTGGTAGACGAGACCCTCCTTCTCGCTCTCGTGGTGGTCTGTGCCGGCATTGCCGGAATCCTGCTCATCAGTTTCGCCGTCCCGGTTGAGAAGACCGCGTACCTTGTCCCGCAGTTCGGGCTGAAGGATGTTGACAGTAAGACGGTAATCTCCGTTTACAACCAGGGCGGGGAACCACTTGTCTTCAACTCAACCGGCCCTGCAAAATACCGG
>JAAZNH010000295.1 GCA_012798365.1 Methanomicrobiales archaeon
CCTCCTGCAACCGGTCCAGCTCCATCCCGTTTCGGAGCATTCCTCATCGGAATTTAGTCTCTCACAACGGCCGATGCCGCAAGGAATATAAAGAACTGCATGGATCTTCTGGTGAAGAAAGGGGGATGATTCTGGTGAACAAACAACTGGTCTCTGAAGCTGAAGGTTATGAATTGCTGAAAAAAGCGGGTGTGCCGGTACCTGCATACAGAATTGCCCACACGGCAGATGAGGCAGTCTCCTTTGCAGAACAGATCGGATACCCGGTGGTTCTCAAGATCATCTCCCCCCAGGTGGTCCACAAGAGCGATGCCGGTGGCGTGCAGGCGAACCTCCGGTCAAAAGGCGAGGTGCAGAAGGCATATGAGGCCATCATACGCGGCGCACAGGAGTACAACAATGCCGCAGTAATCGAAGGGATCATGGTTGAACAGATGCTCCCAAAAGGCCTTGAGATCATCATCGGCGGCCGGGAAGACCCCACGTTTGGCAAGATCATCACGGTCGGCATGGGAGGGACCCTTGTTGAACTGTTAAAAGACGTGTCAATCCGGGTCCTGCCAATCACCCGCGAGGATATCGCGGCCATGCTTGCCGAACTGCAGGGGTACCGTCTTATTGAAGGGTTCCGCAATGAACCTGCCCGCGACCGGGAGGCACTTATCACGCTCATCGACACCATCGCCCGATTCTTCATCGCCCACGATGAGATCGTGGAATTTGATATCAACCCGGTCTTTTTATACGAAAAAGGAGTGTCGGTGGTCGATGCCCGGTTCTATATCGCCACCGGTCATGCCGGCATGGCCGTTGCTCCGGCCCGCCCCCTCCCCCAGGCAATCCAGAATATCAGGTCCATTGCTGTTATCGGAGCATCGCCTGAACCCTCCAAGGTTGGCTACGCGATCCTCCGGAACCTTCTTTCCTATCCCGGGGTAGTCTACCCGGTCAACCCCAAGCACCAGCAGATCCTGGGCCGGAATGTGTACCCCACCCTTGAAGCCATCCGCGACCCGGTAGATCTTGCCGTCATTGTCCTGCCGGCAAAACTCGTGCCGGCCATGCTTGAAGAGTGTGGCAAAAAAGGCATCCCGCTCGTCGTGATCATCTCTAGCGGGTTCCGCGAGAGCGGCAAAACCGGGGCACAGCTGGAAGAGCAGCTCAAACAGATCGCAGAACAGTACAACACCCGGATCATCGGCCCGAACTGCTTAGGGCTCATGCTCCCGATCCAGGGGATCAACACCACATTTGACCCGGTATCCCCCAAACCGGGAAAGATCGCGTTCATATCCCAGAGCGGTGCCATCATCACGACCATCGTGGACTGGAGCCTGCCGGAGGAGATCGGCTTTTCTGCCATCATCAGTGTCGGGAACCAGACGGATCTCTCGTTTGAGGACTTCTGCCTCTTTGCCGGGGATGATCCGAACACCCGGGCCATCATTATGTATGTCGAGGAGATCCGCAATGGACGGAGGTTCATGGAGATCGTCCGGCAGGTTACGGATAGAAAACCCATCGTTGCAGTCAAATCCGGGGCATCCCGGATCGGCCAGATGGCAGCGGCATCGCACACAGGATCCCTTGCCGGGAGTTATGACGTGTATATGGCCGGGTTCTGGCAGGCAGGCGTTATACCGGCCCGCTCCATCCGCGAAGCATTCCAGACCGCCCAGCTCCTTTCATCGGAAGGGTACCCCAAGGGTATCCGGGCGATCGTTATCACCAATGCCGGCGGTTTTGGGGTTCTCGCTTCGGACTATGCAGAACGATACGGCATCGAGATGGTTGAGTTCCCGGAACAGATCCTCAAAGAACTCGATGGGATCCTGCCGTTGGACTGGAACCGCCGCAACCCCATCGACATGGTCGGGGACGCATCGGCGGACCGGTTTGCCCGGACGTTCGATATCATGATCAAGAACCAGGATCTCTGGGACATCTGCTTTGTCATCGCGGTTCCTTCCGCCATCTCAGACCCTATACGGGTCTCCAACGAAGTGGTCCGGTTCTCCAAGAGCACCCACAAGATGATGGTCGGCTGCATGATTGGTGGAGACTCCATGAAGACTCCCCTGCGGATCCTGCGGGACGCCGGCATCCCCAATTTCCCCGAACTGGAAGATGCTTTCCGCTCGGTGGGAAATGTCTGCCGGCACCTCTGCTGGAAAGAGTACCATGGCCGGCAGTGCGAGATGAACGGCCGCCGCGATTAACCGGGCTTTGCGGACCGGGCTAGGCAGTCAAGAGAGAAAATGTCGGGCAACAGGGGGTGAGTCAGGGGGTTCAGAGCGTGATCTTCTTAAGGATCCGGCCTTCGCGGAAGACCGTGATCCCGCCCCCGCTCTGCGAGACAACAATGCCGATCGCATTGGTTACCGAGGTTATCGCGGCAACGGAGTTATGCCGGGTCCCCATGCCGGGCGGCAGCGAGACATTACTTGAATCAACCGTGATGTAGCGACCTACCGATTCCACAAACCCGTCTCCCGTGATAACAAACGCCACGTCCAGCTGGGCAAGCGCCTTGATGTTCTCGTTCAGGGCAGGGTTCGTGACAACCCGGAACTCGGGCTTGTGGCCTTCGAACGGATTGAGAATGATCTGCCGGGATTTTTCCAGCACATGCTTGGTATCACCAATCAAAAACGTTGTGCCAACCGGTTTTCCTTCCCGGCCTTCGATCGAGATCTCGGTGCAGATGTGGAAGACCGCATCGAAAACTTCTTCCCGGACATCGGTGTTGCTGATAACGGCATCCTTCCAGGCATCCGTGCTGATCCGGACCTCGCCGGTCCCGCGTTTCCGGTCGGTGATGTCGTTACCAATGCAGAGGATCTCCGTGATCCGGCCCTGTTCATCACGGATGGCCTTGTTGATCCACGCGATCCAGACCCGGTCACCGTTCCTGCGGATATTCTCGTTGATATTCACGGCATACCCGTCGGCATTGAACCCGATATCATTGGCCATCATCGAGAGCCCGTGCTGGATCCGGGCCTTCTCGGGGACCAGGGTGCCGACAACGCTCTTCCCGAGCAGATCTTCTGAGGCATAATCAAAAAAAGTCAGGGCATACGTGTTGCAGAACGTGATAATGCCCTTGGTGTCCATCCGCAGGATGATGCTCTGGGAGTTCTGGAGCACCTCCCGGTACCGGGCTTCGCTCTCTTTTAAGGCATCGGCTATCTTCTGCTTCTCAGAGATATCCGTCACAACAAACGTGCCGCCGCGGGAAATGTCGCGGGGGTCGAGGGGTTGCACCTGCAGCCGCGCCGGCATCGCCGACCCGTTATTCCGGATAAGCCGGCACTCGGCAAACGGCCGGCCCTGGACATCGCGCCGGATCATCAGGTCCCGGGATGCCTGCCCGTATTCCTCCGGGTCCCGGAACAG
>JAAZNH010000296.1 GCA_012798365.1 Methanomicrobiales archaeon
ATACTGACGTAACCCGGACAGTGGTAACAAAAAACGGGTTCTTTCCCGCAGGCCCGTAGGGCCCTCGCGGGATTATTCGTCCAGGTCGGTCTCTTTTGCGGGGGCGCTGATCCGCGTGTTCCGGCTCACGAGCACATTATACGCCTTATGTGCAGGATTGTGCCGGACCAGCACACCTTCAAATTCCAGGATCGTACCGTAGGGGGAAGAGACCAGCAGTTCGTTCTCCGGCACCACGTGGTACGAGGGGAGACTGGCAAAGACCGGCTTATCGCAGGTCCCGTCGCAGAGCCGGAACACCAGGTTCTTGCTGTCGCCCAGGTTGCCGGACATCTTTGAGGCTATCATGTTGACCCGTTTATCGACATGCCGGTGGACCTGGCTGAGCCGGAGAACGCGGGATTTGGCCGGCACCTGGTAGGTCTCTTTCGTGAGTCCGTCCTTCCTGAGGACAACAAAACTGTACTTGATGTCGATGTTGATGTACCGGAACGACTCATCGCACGCGGCAATGGTCTCCATCAGCGGCGGGACGCGGATGCACCGCTGGGTGGTAAAACTCCAGCACCGGTCCGGTGTGCAGTTTGTCCCCCAGATAAACGAGCAGGGGCTGTGGATGGTGAGGCCGCGTTTCTTTAATGCAAGCGACAGCACGCGAAGCCCCGTTGAGGTATTCTCTTCCGCGGGTTCGATGATGAGGATCGATCCGTCCGGGGCGAGCCGGTCCGCGTATCGCATGACAAGGTCTGCCCGTTTCTCAATCGATCCGTGCCCGGTCTCATTGAGCACATTGGAGAAGACGATAAGGTCGGCCTTCTCCGGGATCTTTGGCGGAATGCCTGCTTCGATATCGGCCTTGACCGGTGGCTTGATGCTGACGTTCCCGCCTTTTAGTACGCAGGCGTCCCGCAGCGCAAGGAACGCCTCGATGTGCTCCTCCGACTGCTCGACCGAGTGGACATCCGCGGATGCATCATCCAGAAGCGATAAGAACTGGGCAACCGCAAGCGGGACAACACCCGGTCCGGTGCCGATGTCAAGGACGGTCATCTTCTTTTTGAGAAGCCCGTCGCGTGCAAGCATGGCAAGCAGGTGGCCGGCCTGGAAGAAATAGACCGGGAAATGGTACACGAGATACCCGAGTACGCTGTAGCCCTTGGTGTACTGGAGCGATCGTCGCTGCTGCGGCTTCCAGTAATCGTCCTTCTGGGTGACAATGGCTTTGCGCAGCCGGTCGAGCATGACCGGATCAGAAAGTTCCTTGCCGGTCTTTTTCACAATATACTTCTCAATCGTGGCCTGCAGGCACTCCGGCATATTCCGTGCATCGAAAAACGCATCAAGCCGGGCAGTCTCGCTCTCGTTGAGAACGTAGTGCCCGGAACTTTTTTTCCGTTCTTTTTCCGATGGCTGGGACTGCTTGCCGGTCATAGTATGCAGGATATCTTCGCGGGGTCAAATAATACATCTTTGCCCTGCACAATCTGTGTGGTAAAAACTCTCAGGAAAACGGTGTTGAGGATGTTCATCGGGTCCCCCATCAGGCCGGACCGGGCTCTTTTTTTTTAAAAAAAAAACCAACAAAAAAAATTCCCTGGTAAGGAAAACCTGATCTGAATATGAATCCGGAACAGGCATATGGGCTGGTGCTCCTTGATGACAGCGCATATGCGAAAAAAACCGGGCGTTCCTCTTTTCTGGCCTGAGTATTGCCATGATATTCCTCTGGTTCGGTCTTCTGAAATCGCTCCTCTTTTCCCTCTTTTCCCTCCATCCCTCAGATGGCATACGCACTGTTCTCCCGTGTCCTGTTTTTTGTCGTTGACTACCTTGCCTCTATATCGTTACTCAGTCTCTTAACCGAAGTCCCGTTCCATGTCCTGGGTATTCCCTGACCCCCCGGTTGCCGGTATCAGGTTTCCGACGGGAGAACGGTATACCGGAGGGTATGAAAAATGGTGAAAGGTTTCGTATGGGTCCATATCCGGCGCTGCCTTACTTTCACCATCCCCACCGCCATCCTGATATGCCGGCCCGGCCAAATGCGGATCAACCATGTGCGGCCGGTACTCCCTCATCTGTATTGACGATCTCGGCAACCGTTTCCGGGTCCACAACCCGATGATCGGTTCGCGCTCGCATTTCAACATCAGCCCGGCGAGCGAGATGCCGGTCATTGTCCGCAATGATGCAGGCAATGAGAACGCGATCGTGCCAATGCGCTGGGGCCTGGTACCGCACTGGGCACAGGATCCCAAAACCGCACAGAAACCGATCAATGCACGGGCCGAGACGCTTCTTGAGAAACCGATGTTTGCTCCGCTCGTCCGCTCGCACCGCTGCCTTGTCCCGGCCTCCGGTTTTTTTGAATGGAAGAAAGAAGGCAAACGGAAGATCCCGTTTTACTTCACGGTGCCGGGACAACCGCTCTTTGCCTTTGCCGGTCTCTTCTCTCAATGGAAAAGCCCGGACGGGACGGTGCTCTCAACGTACACGATCATCACCTGCCCGGCAAATGTGCTGCTGGCCGGAGTCCACGACCGGATGCCGGTCATTCTTGCGCAGGAGAACGAGTCCCGGTGGCTCTCGCAGGAGCCGCTGGCCCCGGGGGACCTGGCACAGATTCTTGCACCGTTCCCGGCAGCCGCCATGCAGAAAATGCCGGTCAGTGACCTGGTCAACAGCCCGGCCGTTGATGATGAGCGGATCATCCGGCCTCTTTTTGGCCTTTCCTGACCAACGCATACTATTCCATGCCAGAACAATCCTGCCCGGCCGTTGATCGCGATGCCATTGCCCGGTTTTTCTCCGGCCGGAAGATTGATGCGTACGGTATTGCCGAGGTATCCCGGATCCATGCACCTGCGGGCCGGCATCCCCGCGACCTTCTTGCCGGGTGCCGGACGATAATCATCATCGGCACCCTGATGCCGGACCGGATCTTCACGGATGCCGGCCGGACAGAAGCAACCCGGGAGATCAAAGAGACCCTGGAATCTGCTGCAGCAGACTGTACCGGCTGGCTTGTCCATGCGGGAGCCGGGGCAGTCCCTATCATGCCATCCCTCCCGATGAAAATTGAGGACGGGAAACTCCGGGGACTCCTCTCGCTCAAGCATTGTGCGGCCGATGCCGGTTTTGGCACGCTGGGTGACAACACGCTTCTTGTGCACCCGGTGTTCGGGAACCGGCTTGCCCTTGCCGCAGTCCTGACCAACCTGGCCCTTGACCCCACTCCTCTCGCGGCCACGCTGCCTGCCTGCACGCACTGCAACCGGTGCGTGAAAGCCTGCCCCGAAGGTGCGATCCAGGGCGGAACCGTTGATATCACCAAGTGCCGGAACATGACGGATTATATCCCCGGTCCGCTGCGGGGTGTTTCCTGGAAGCTGATGCGGGGGAAGATGAGCGGCCGGATCCTGACTTCGCTCCTGAACGCGGCCGGCCCGTACCTTGCGATCGAATCAGGCTGCACCGCGTGCATGATCGCCTGCCCCTACTTCCAAATAGAAAAACGGTAATCTCTTTTTATGCTCTTTGACCATTGCCCGGGTTCAGCCAACCTGCGCACGCCAACCCTTGCAATCAAGAAATGTCCGCAGTGCGGGGAAGAAGTGGAGCTCTTCTCCAATGATGTGTCCGTGAAATGCAGCAACTGCGGTTTTGAGGTCTACAACGACATCCTCTCCTGCGTCCAGTGGTGCAAGTACGCAAAGCAGTGCGTGGGGCAGGAGACGTACGACAAGATAATGGCGCAGATGAAGGCGCAGGAAGAACGGCAGGCACGGGAAAAGGCACAGGCAAACGAGCCGGGGAAAAATAAGCAGGGAAAAATTATCTAAAAATAAAAAAAGTGGAATCGTTACGGTATTGCGAGCATCCGCTCGATAGCGTTCCGGGCCCGGTCTGCAACTGTTTTTTCGACCGTGACCCGTGGTGAGAGATTCACGAGCGAGTCCCGGACCAGTTCGAGACGGTTCTTCTTCATGTTGTGGCAGAGAGCCGCATCCGAGAGCGGGTAACAGTTCTTCTGCGGGCACTCTTTGTTGAGCCGGTGGAGGATCCCGACTTCTGTGCCGATGATGAACTCATGGGCTTTTGACGAACAGACTTCCCTGATGATCCCGGACGTGCTTGCCACATGGTCAGCCAGATCAATGACCTCCGGCCGGCACTCGGGATGGACGAGCAGGACGGCATCCGGGTATGCCTCGCGGGCCTCCCGGATCTGTTCCGGGGTGATCCGGTCGTGCACGTAACAGAATCCCTCCCACGGCAGGACCTTCTTTTTCGTGAACCGCTGGGCATAGCGCCCGAGGTTTTTGTCCGGCACAAAGATGACCTCGTCCTGCTCTACCGCGTTGACAACCTTCACCGCGTTTGAGGAGGTGCAGCAGATGTCGCTCTCAGCCTTGATCCCGGCTGATGAGTTCACGTAGCAGACCACTGCTGCATCGGGATGCGCCTTTTTTGCCAGCCGGAGTTCATCAACCCTGATCATCTCTGCCATCGGGCAGCAGGCATCCCCGACCGGCAGGAGCACAGCCTTGCGGGGGGAAAGAATTGCTGCGGTCTCGGCCATAAAATCAACCCCGCAGAAGACGATCACATCGCCATCCTTTGTCACGGCAGCCCGCGAGAGTTCAAGCGAGTCACCCGTGATGTCAGCGATGTCCTGGATCTCGTCCGGCTGGTAGTTGTGCACGAGCAGGATGGCGTTCTGCTCTTTTTTGAGCTGGCGGATCTCCTCCACGAGTTTCTGCTGGTCCGAAGTTGTAGCCATAGTTGTGTATCCAGATTCTGCGCAGGGTTTTATAAAACTGTGGCCTTGAAGCAGGATAATCAGATAATGTTTTGGCATTCGATGAATTAAATCGGTTTATGCCAGTGTGATTCCTGTACAATGGTTCAATCAATCCAGGGAGTAAATACGAGCAGGTGCTCCCCAACCCCCTCCCCTCCCGACTGCTGCCGCAGGCAGTCTTTTTAGGCGGGGGAGGTAAGTTTAGTTTTTTTCTCTGGAGAAATGAATTCATGGTACTGTTGACGTTCCCGGGGCTTTGTTCGAAGGATTCGGAAAAATTCTTTCCCCGCCACCAGGGCACCCATGGTTAAGGTAACGATCAATTACCAGTTTTTTGGAAATTATTCAAGACTGATAGATCCTCTTGTTGAAGCCGCCACGGGGGCGCCCCGCGGGGGTGGCGGAATACTTCTTTACGGGGGTTTGGGGATGTCTGGTGTCGCATCAGCGAGACCTGACTTGAGAAGAACCATCAGGTTCTCCGAAGGAAGCCCCATTATCTCTTTTCGACTCGGGATCCAGACCGGATCTTTATGCATTCCTCCCGCCTACTATCTGGATAACACATGAAGATCATCCTCCCGGACAAAACAATCCGCTACCAGAAGGTACCAAATCCCGTCCCGGTCGAAGCCCTCATCCGCGACCTTGGGTTCGATCCCATCGAAGTCCTCGTTGCACGGAACGGCACGCTTGTCACGGAGGATGCCCTGCTTGAAGAGAGTGACGAGATCAGGATCATCCGGATCGCCCACGGGGGATGATCGCGTGGCCGGTACCGTTTCTTCGACAAAGACTCCCCCCTGGTCGCTCTGCACGGAGCCGGCCGTCTTTCACGACAAACGGACCGGCCGTCACCTCTGCCGCGATCATTTCATTTCAGATGTCGAGTCCCGGGTTGCTGAAACCATCCGGGGCCGCAGGCTCATTGTGCCGGGCGATCATGTTGTGATCGCGCTGAGCGGCGGCAAGGACAGTACGGCGCTGCTCATGATCCTTGCCCGGCTCCTGCCGGCGCTGGAGGGAGTAACGCTCTCGGCTTTCACGATTGATGAAGGGATCCACGGCTACCGCGAGGACACGATCCGGTCCGCGGATGAGCTGGTGAAGAAATACCGGCTTACCCATACCATGATCTCGTTTCCGGATCTTTTTGGCGGGACACTTGATGTGTTTCTCGAAGGACGCGAGCCGGAGGCCTGCAGCATCTGCGGGATCCTGCGCCGGAAAGCGCTGAATGTGGGCGCGGAGCGGGCCGGCGCAACGAAACTTGCGACCGGTCACAACCTCGATGACGAAGCACAGTCGGTCTTCATGAACGTACTCCGCGGTGACCTGCCGCGCCTCCTGCGGGACTCCGGCAGCGACTCGCAGGGCCGGTTCATCCCGCGGATCAAACCCCTGATGTTCATTTCCGAAAAGGAGATTGCGGTTTACCTGATGCTGCACGGGGCATGGGCCGATCTGCCGGAATGCCCGTATGCCGTCCACGCGCTCCGGGGCGAAGTGCGGCGGATGCTTGCGGTGCTTGAATCAAAACACCCGGGCACGATGCTGCATCTCATGGAGAGCCGTGCGCAGATCGAAGCGCACTGTGACGGGTCACTGGTGGCGGAACCGATGCGGCACTGTGCCGAATGCGGCGATCCCTGCAGCGGCGAGATCTGCCAGCTCTGCAATCTGAAAAAAACCTTGTGAACCGGGTTACCGGGCCGGGGCCGCGCCGGCGATGCGTTCCGCGTGTGAATAAACCACCATCTTCGTGCCGCGGACAAAGCCGACAACCGTGAGCCCGGTCTTGTGCGCTGTCTCGACCGCGAGCGTTGTTGTTGCGCCCCGCGAAACGATGATGGGAATACCCGCGATGAGGCACTTACGGACCATCTCGGACGAGATGCGGCCGGAGACAATGACATACGTCCGTTTCAGATCGATCCCGTTTCGCAGCGCATGGCCGATGACCCGGTCAAGGGCATTGTGCCGGCCGATGTCTTCGGATACTTTCAGGATCTTCTCGCCATCCAGCAGCGCCACAATGTGAATGCCCCCGGTGGTCACGTGCAGCTCGGAGTTTAAGACCGCTTTTACCATGGCCCGGATGGCCCCGGTCGTGATCGTGTAATCCGACTGGATCTTCGGGAGCTTTTCCGTATCGATATAGGATGTGCTCCCGCCGCAGCCGGAGAGGATGGTCTTTTTGGGGCCAAGCACCTTGAAGAGGTTCTTTGTGATGACACTCATCCGGTTCTTCTCGATCCGGATCGATTCGATCTCATCGGGGCTTTTGATGATCTGTTCGGTAAAGAGCCAGCCGGTCACAAAATCTTCAAGATCCGCCGGGCTCATCTGTGCGGTCATCGCGTGCCGGCCGTTGATGAAGAGGGCCATCGGGACCTCGTCGATCACTTCATGGAGGTCTTCGCGGGCGGTCTCGCCATCGATTTTGATGCAGGGGAGTTTTTTGTACATGGTGGTATCCGTGGCAGGGCCGCATCATGGGTGGAGAATTTCGTCCATGCTGCCAGTGCGGTACCCTTCAAGATCGAGCGTCGTGTAGGCAATATCGAGCGACCGGAATTTTACCGTGATCTCGAACTGGTGCTTAAGGATCTTCTCCCAATCCTCCTTATTCACTTCGATACGCGCAAGATTCCCATGCAGGCGCACACGGAGCTGGCCGATGCCCAGTGTTGCAAGGAACGTTTCGGCCTCCTCGACCGTGTGAAGTTTTGTCATCGTGATAGTCTCGCCGTACGGGATGCGGGAGACAAGGCAGGCTGCGGAAGGTTTTGACCAGGTCCTGAGGCTGAGCAGTTTTGCGATCTCGCGGACATCCGCCTTGTCGATCCCCGCCTCAACCAGGGGATGGACGATCCCTTCTTCATCCGCAGCGCGGAGGCCGGGCCGGTGTTCTCCGGTGTCCGAGACATTGGCCCCGTCAGCCATGCAGGTAAGGCCGGTCCCGTCCGCGTAGGTTCTCAGCCGGGCGGCAAAGTCTTTTTTACAGATATAGCAGCGATCGACCGGGTTTTTGCAGAAGTCCGCGTGGTCCAGGAGGGGAGCCTCGATGATATCGAGCCAGAGGCCGAGTTCCCCGGCAAGGGCCTGCGCCTCCCTGACTGCAGATCGCGGCACGACCGGGCTGTCGATGAGGA
>JAAZNH010000297.1 GCA_012798365.1 Methanomicrobiales archaeon
CCTTGCCCTAGTTCACGTCAGAAGGTGCAGGCGAATCCTTCACGTTCCCCTATGAAAAAGCGGCCTGCTACTCAAATCCGGGGAGGGGGGGCCGGGCCCGGCCCTCCCCCCAACAATTTTTCCGGACGGTTGGGCCCCCCCTCTCCATTCATGAGCACGGGGGACGGTGCCGGCATTTTTACCGGGTCCATTCTCCCTGTCCCCGGCCCATTGAGTTCCCGCTAAAAAAGGTGATATGGGCAATGAGTAGCCCCCGCCCGGTTCTGACAGGGGCATCATGGCGGATGCCGCAGATCTTTGTTTACAAAAACCCGCCGCTTTCGCTGGAAGGGCCGCTCTCCCCGGCATAGTCCGGGTGGATCTCTTCCCGCGCCGCAATCGCGACAAGGATGATCACGATGCCGATAATGAACGAGAAGAAAAATGCAAAGTCAAAACCGGCAGAGAGGACATGCTGCTGCATGTCGACCGGGGAAGTCCTTGTCACCTCATGGTTTTTTGCAATCGTCAGGACACCCTGCAGGAAGATGAGGTTGAAAAACGCAATGCCAAGCGTCAGTGGCGCAAACCGTTCAAGACCGGTCAGGCTTGAGACCATGCCCTGTTTTGTCCGGGATACTGAATTCATGATCATGCTCGAAGCCGGCGTGACAAGAAGGCCGAGGCCAAAGCCGATCATGACCAGGACAAGGACAACTATTCCCACCGCGGTATCAACATGCAGTTTTGTTGCCATGAAGTACCCTGCCGTCAGGAACAGGCCGGATGCAATGCAGAGTGCCCGGGGCCCGGTCCGGTTATAGAGCATGCCTGAGAGGATCCCTGCCCCCATCATCGCAAAGGAGAGCGAGGTCATGAGCAGGCCGGCTGTCGAGGTATCGAAGTGCCTGACGTACTCAAGGTAGAATGGCAGGAGATAATTGATCCCCGCGAAGCTGAAGAAGACCAGGCAGAGGAGCAGGTTGGTCAGCAGGAAGTTCCGGTTTAAAAAGAGCCTGATATCCAGGATGGGTTCAGCAGCGGTAAGTTCATGCCGGATAAACCAGCCCAGGGAGACAATCGCTACCAGGGCAAGGATGAGGATGGATGGCGAGGTCCAGCCTTCATTCTGTCCATCAGACACCACATACAGGAGTGAGGCAAGGCCCACGAAGATGAGGGCCGATCCGGTTGAATCGAATCCCTTAATCTGGCGGACCGGCGGATCTTTCGGGATGATCTTTGCACCCAGGAGAACTGCTGCGATCCCGACCGGTACGTTGATGAAGAAGATCGCGTGCCAGCTGAAGTGCTGGGTCAGGACACCCCCGATGCTGGGGCCGAGTGCCGTCCCGAGTGCTGCCATGGTCATCACCATGCCCATCGCTTTTCCTTTCTGGTCCATCGGGATGTAGGCCGTGATCATGGCCGGGGCAATTGCCGTGATCATGGCGCCGCCCAGTGCCTGGAAGACCCGTGAACCGATGAGCCAGGTGAGCGAGTTGAAGAGATCCGGGAGAATACCGCAGGCGATGGACCCCAGCGTGAAGAGGATGAACCCGGACAGGAAGACTTTCTTAAAACCGATAATGTCGGAGATCTTGCCAAAGACAAGGACGCAGCCGGCCATGACGAGCAGGTACGCCGTGGCAACCCAGCTCACCTGGGTTGTTGAAACGTGAAATGCCTCCGAGATGGTCGGGAGGGCGATGTTGACAATCGTTCCGTCAAGGCCTGCCATGAACGTGGCAAGCGAGATTGAGATGATGAGGAGGGTCAGGTTCCTGCCACTCCCGGTCCGGTCGGCTTCCATTACCGGATAATGCCATGTTTACCCTGATGAGGATTGTGGTTTTTTTGCCGGCCGTATTGACGGGGAGGTTACGCATTCTCCCGTTCGAGAATGTACAGGAGTGTCCCCTCCTCAATCCCCCCGCCACCAACCGTTTCCCCGGCACAGGTGAAACCGCACTTCTCAAGAACGCGGATCGATGCCGTAAGGGAAGGGTACGTGGCGGCAGTGATCCGTTCCACCC
The DNA here is from genome assembly GCA_012798365.1 of Methanomicrobiales archaeon. GTDB lineage: Archaea > Halobacteriota > Methanomicrobia > Methanomicrobiales > Methanospirillaceae > Methanoregula. Next base: position 2,016 of record JAAZNH010000297.1, read on the forward strand.
CACGCCAGGAAAAAATGGCCGGGATCATTGCCCGGAGGGCCTCGGTTGCCAGCCCCCGGTTCTGGAATTCGTCAAGGACTGAGTACCCGATGATAACCGTCCCGGGCGTCTCGCCCGAACAAGCCCCGCCGCTCCCGATGAGGGTTTGAAATCCCGGTTGCGGGCCTTTCTGGATCCAGTAGTAGGAAACAAAGAACGGGTCGTTTCCCGCGGTTGCCAGGGCCACGAACTGCACAAGCGCCTCATGGTCGAGGAGGGGCGGGGGCCATGAGGCGGGAATTGCAGCACCGAGCAGATGTGCCAGGCAGGGATAATCTTTATCGCGGTCACAGGCCAGGACTTCGGTTGTTGTGGGAACAAGTTCCATCCTTTCTGTCAGGATTGTGCGTGTATCAGCCAGGTTCCATCCTCCTCCGGTAATTCAACCCAATAATGAAAGGTTTGTCCTTATTGATCATCTGCTTTCTCCTCCTTTGGGCATGACATTACCGATTCTCTTATGAACAAGTCAGTCCCACCAGTGAAGCGATGAAAGAGGATACCCGCTGGAAACTGTTGGCCGGAATTATTCTGGTGACCCTGTCCCTTGCCCTGTTTACCGTCCATTACCTGATCTTCCATGACGCGCATCATGTCCTGATCTATGCTATGGGTGACCTGGCCTTCATCCCCATCGAGGTTCTTGTTGTCACCCTCATCATCGACCAGATGCTTGCGTCCCGCGAGAAGCAGCAGCGGATGGAGAAGCTGAACATGGTCATCGGCACCTTCTACTCAACCCTGGGGACCCCGCTCCTTGCGCTCCTTGCCCGTGCGGACCCCGGCCTCTCCTCCGTCCGGCCGGCCCTGGCACATGGGGCACCGGTCTCGGATGAGGCTGTAGCGAAGATGAATGCCTGCCTTTCCTCCCACCCGTGTACCGTCCGTGCCGATTCGATGGATCTCGAAGCACTCCGCACCCTGCTTGTCAGCAATGATGAGTTCCTTCTCCGTATCATCGAGAACCCGATGGTCTTTGAGCACGAGTCCTTCACTGACCTTATCCTTGCGGTCACCCACCTTGAGGAGGAACTCAGGGCACGCGACCACCTCACTTCCCTGCCCCCAACCGATCTTGCCCACCTGCAGGGTGACATGAACCGGGTGTACTCACACCTTGTGCCGGAATGGGTCCGGTACATGCAGTACCTGAAAAAGCATTACCCGTTCCTCTTCAGTCTTGCCCTCCGGAGGAACCCGTTTGATCCGGATGCAACCGTGTTTGTCGAAAATTAATCCGGGGTTGGGGGCAATATCCCCGTTTTTCTCCTAAAACGGGTAATCCCGATGCGGAATCAGGGTGGAGATTCCGGATCAGTGTATGACACAGACAGGGACACGGTATCCGATGTATACCGGATACTGTTGCCTTCGCCAAGGGTCCCAAACACGTACAATGGTTTCTTTTGCGGGATAGAGAACTCGATAACACTGATCTTTTCTCCGGGCTTCGGGCTGATACCTTTCCGTCTGATAAAATCCAGAATTCCTGACGGTGTGTTGTCACCATACTGGTAGTGAGTGACCCGCGTGTCGATTGCCGATATGTAGGAATCGCCAGTAGCAGATATCCGGAATACTTTCGTGAGGGCCTGGATGGCAGCCTCAAAATTTACGGCCTCATTAAAAATCGTCTCCGAATACCCCAGACTGATTGCCTCATGACGGTGCTGCTCTGCAAACATCCTTCCCCCTGTGAAAAAGTATGCAACAATGCTGGATATCTCAATCCGGTATGGAACCGTATTCTCGATGACGGTAAAATCTCCGCTTGACTCAAAGATCTTGAATGCCGTGGTTGATGGCAGGAGCTGTGTCCTCTTGAATGCCATAGCCAGGTTTGATCCCTGTGTCATGACAAAGAGGGCATAGAATGCAACCTGTTCACCGCTTGTCGGCAGAGTATGGCCCGGAGAGACTGCGAGTCCCTGGATAAGCACCGGTTCATTCTCCCGTTTTACCGGTGAGGCCCTGAACGCCCTGATCCGTCTGAGTTGCATCATTCTGGTGATACGATCACTCACGAGGATCAGTCCGGCCAGAATTGCAATGATAATGATAATGATTATCGCGTAGAGGATGTCAGCAGGGCTAAATTGCATGCAGATAATTAATTATTAAATTTTTTAAAATTAATTGGTTTGTCATTCTAAAATTTTTCATATTACTCTTTGCAGAATTTTATTCCCGCAGGATTCCATGGTATTTTGATGAGGAAATATGGCAGTTCACATAGCTTCCGGGATGGTATTCATTGGAATTAATTTTTTCAACCGGAAGGTCCGGTCCGTTTCCTGAAATCCGGGATAAACGTTTATCCCGTTCACCACCCGAAGGTCCGCTTGGCTTTAGAGATCCGAATGGGGGTTTGCGATGAGGTAAAAACCCCTCCCAACCCGGAGGTCCGCTCCGCTCCCCTTCTCGTGTTCGGGATTTGCTGGTGCAAATCCCTTACAAATCACAACAATAACAAATCGTCCTGTTCAGGAGCTTGGAATTTTTAATCCAGGAACAGGTGCCCGTCTTGTCCCACTGCTTGATCTCATGGCCCATCATGCCGGAGGTCAGTTTTCCCTCGTCACGCAAGCGCTTTAAGTCCGCGACAACTTTCCAGACATAATTGACCGGCCCGTAGCTTTTTGTGCCAGCTCCCACGGGGTAGATCGCGGGATCATCCGCAACAGCGAAATCTACCGGCTTGTCCGGGACGCTGCCGATGAACCGCGGGCTGCAGGCATCGACAAAGATATACTCCTTTTTTCCATCCGTGAAGGCTTTGAGCGAAGAGTCCGGGACCTCCTGGACGATCCTGATGCCGGTTGTCTCGTACTGCAGGTCTTCGAAAACCATCAGGGAGACATCATAGCCTTCCCGTGCCAGGAGGTTTGCAAGCAGGAGGCTCTTTTCATCCGAATCGCCCGCTTTGTCCCAGATGACCTCGACCGGGTATTTTCGCCGGGATGAGGAATCCGGCATACAGGGAATCTGCTGGACGAATGCAACAATCAGTTCCAGGTATTCATCGTCCGTGAGGTAATCCCCGTTATGGTACCGTGCCGTGCGGAGCTGGGTGAGGACACTGTCATAGAGTTCCTCCATGGCGGGATCGGATTCGAATGTATCGATATAGTCCCGGATCTCCTGCGGGTTCATCGAGTTTGCCGGGACAGTGATCTTCATCTGGCGTGCCCCGTAAAGTACGGACATATTGACCGGGACTCGGAAGGTATAGACCTGCGATCCTTCATTGTCCGGGCCGTAATTGAACGTGAACGTCCGGTGCCCCACCTTGGTCGGATCCCCGATCGGAACAATAAACCGGGAATCCGTTGGGGGGGCAGGAACCGTAGTCTGGCTCGTGGATGCAGTTACCTGGGCTGGTGCCGGAGCAGCCTCCGCAACGGTTTTCTCAGCCAGTGGCACCGGTGTTGGCGTCTCCGGTCCGCTCCCCGGTAACCCGGGCGGGTTGATGATGATCTGGATGCAGCCACACGTAACAAGCAGCAGGCAGACAGTCAGGGTAGCAGCAATGCCATAGGGTTTCATCGCGATTGTTGATCTTTTCATTCAGGATATTTGAGGTTTGGCTTTCGGGTTTATCGTTATAATTTTATTCAGGAATCATTCCGAAACAATCAAAAACCTCTGCCTCCATCTATCCTTTCGGGAGTGTGTTATCCTGAGAACCCGCATTATATCCGCTATTCTTCTTGCAGCCCTGCTTCTTGTTCCCGGAGTCCTTGCCGTGGAACATTCGATCCAGTGGCAGAACCATTGTCCCTACCCGATCTGGGTGGATGTCCAGGGTGGCGAGCAGACCACCATCGCCGGAATCAAGTCCGTTAACAACCCCGAGGGAAAAAATACAACGTACGGGGGTTGTGCGTGTATGCTCGATGGTGCAAAGGAAAAGTCCATTGGCTGCAACCCGACGACGAAATGTGATGGTGTTGCATGCGAAGGCCCGAACCATGAAGGGAATTATTTCAAATGCAATACCGGTGTCCCCCTTGTTGACGGCGGGGGGTTCAAACTCGATGCTGATCTCCGGCCAGGGGCACAGACAACCCATACGTCTGTTGTACCGATGTTGTGGCAGGGTGCATTCTGGGGAAGGACACACTGTACAGGGACTGACGATGATCTTGACTGCGACTGGATGACCTGTCGTGTCGTAACCGATGGCAAAGGCAAACTCCAGTGCGGGGGTATCGGTGTCACGGTGCCGGCCACAAAAGGCGAGATCAACTTCGATGAGAATAGTGTCACGACCTATGATGTGAGTATTGTTGATGGTTTTAACGTGCCGATGAAGATCGAGATCGTGCCCGGGACCGGAAAGAAAGTACCCCTTGACGACAAACATTCTTACTTTGACTGCGGGCCTGCCGGGACATCGACCGATCTCCTCCCGTTATTCAATGCAACCGGCCTGGCCAGCCGGCTCATCAAAAAGACCGATGCAGGTGAGATGGCAGCACTCTGGAGCGCCTGTTCCATCTCCTCCGCACCCAATCCCCAGGATCCCCGGTGGGAAGAGTACTGCTGCAAAGGAGTGTATGGTTCTGCACAGGATTATGAGAAAAACGGGAATCATAAATGCGATCCAACGACCTGGCCTAAGGACCTGAACACAGCTGCATTCTTCCACCAGTACCTGAAAGGATCCTACAGTTATGCGTATGATGACGATGCATCAACGTTCCAGTGCAGGAATGCCGACAGCGATACCGGGGTATCCGTTCTCGTGACGTTCTGTGGGGAGAATGAACCCCCGCGGATCACCCTGCCCGGCCAGGACACGCACACCCACGTGCCGGTCATCGTCCCGACCCCGGTTCCTACACAGACTCCGGTGCCGTTAAACACCATTGCACCTGTGCAGACCCCGGTGGCCCCCTATAATCCGTCCTCCGGCGGCCTCACCTTCTAACCTTTTTTCCCCCCAGACGAATCGTTCCGGGGTGTGTCCTTCACGGGCCGGTGATTACGGTCCCGGTCTTTCTTTACCGTATGAAGAACCGGTCGTTGCCAAGATGAGCAACGGGGCAGACGAAGGCTGCACGGAGGGGAACGTTTCCGTTGTTTGCAAGCTGGTGCACCATGCCTTCAGCAATCGTGAAACAGTCCCCGGCACCCACAGAAAACTTCTCGTCCCACCTCACTACCGCACCTATCTTCCTGCCCGTTTTCATCGTGCCGGTTCCCGAAAGGATCTGGTAGAGTTCGATCCCGTGCCGGTGGTAATGCGGGCGGAGCTTTGTTCCCACAGCGATCTCTGCTGCATAGAATGAGCAGGTTTCATCGCCGGTAACCCGTGTGATCCGGATCCCGCCTTTCGGATCGAGAGGTGCGCGGGCAATGCAGTCTGGAATGTTGTGAATGTCCATGGTACGCATGGGTGAAGACCCGATATGAAACGGGCGGGTTCACCCAGCCAGCGGCAGCCGGGCGCTATCAGGAACAGCGGGATTCCTGTTCGTTTTTCAGGTTCTCAAGAAATGAGACGAGCACTGCATGCCGCTCTTCTGCCACGGCCCGCCCGGTGGTAGTATACATCCGGTCTTTGAGGAGGAGGAGTTTTTCATGGAAGTGCGCCACTGCATCGTCAATGCCTCCGCCATGCTCGCCGGCCCGCAGGAACGTCCGGGCAATCCCGTGTGCGCCCATCGCGTCCAGTTTATCCGCATCGGAAAGGATCTTTGCCTCCAGGCTTTCCGGTCGTTCGTCCGATGAAAACCGGTGCGTGCGGATTGCCTGTGCGATTTTTGTGATCCGGCGTTTTTCAACGTGCAGTGAAATGAGGAACTCCTCTGCCATCCGGGCACCCTCCGCTTCATGGGGTAGACCGGTTTCCTTTTCCCGCGGCCGGGCTATGTCATGCAGGAGTGCTGCGGGAAGAAGGATACCCATGTCAGCCTGCTCCCGTTCTCCGATGTAGCGGCACAGGGAAAAGACCCGTTCTGTATGGTCCATCCCGTGTGAACCGGATGTGCCGAGGATATCGCGGGCATGACTGCGGATGATCAAAAGTTCGTTATCCATGACTTCTCCCGGTTGCACTCAGGTATTCCCCAGCCCGCATGATGGTTTTTTTGCATGAGGCTGCCGTATAGCGCGCCCCCGCAACAGGTACCCTAAAAAGCTCCTCCCTCTCATGGGGGAATAAAAAAAATCAGAGGTAATTGTTCTTCCGCAGCCAGTCTGCCTGCGGGGGGAGGTAGCGGTAGAGAATATCGCATTTGTCGTCCTGGAAACTCCAGGGAACCACGATCAGGATATCGCCTTCGCGGATCCAGGCCCGCTTCTTGATCTTACCCTTGATCCTGCCCATGCGCTGGACCCCGTCCATGCACTTGACGCGGATGTGGTTTGCCCCCATCATCAGCTCGGCCATGGCAAACTGCTCGCCGAGTTTCTTCTTGGGGAGGCGGACGCGGACAACCGGGGTCCCGTCCGGGTTGTATTCAACAGATCCATCGCCATCTTCCGGTTTTTTTGCGTGACTAGTAATCCGGCATCGCTCCAATGGAGAATAAGATGGGAGTAAAACCTGATGAATGTATTGATATAAAAAGGCAGTACTCCCGCCCGCCCTACCGTGCCAGGCTCCGCAGTTTTGTGCCAAGCCACGGTAAAAAGTCCTTCTTGCGCGACATGACTCCTGCAAGATGAACCGGGATGCAGCAGCCAAAGAGCGCCTGCACCATCTCCCCCTCGGCATCTGCATATGCCTCGCTGGCATTCTCCATGACGCTGGTGAACAGTACCACGGCAAGGTCCGCACCCGCCTCCCTGCGCAGGGCAGCGAGGTGGTCCCTGACCTGGTCGCTGCGGTCCCGGTTCCACGTAAACGCCGGCACCATCACCTGCGCGATAACGACCTTCTTTCCTGAGAGCTCGAATTCCTTGGTGTCCCGGGCAAGGATGGTTGTGAGCGGCACACCCGACAGGTCCATGCCCCGTTCGAGAAGGGCTTTTCCGAGTTCTTCCGGGTCAGCTTTGGCATGGGAAGCCAGGAATTCGACCGCTTTATGGTCCCGGTGGGTTGTGGTTGACATGCGCAGCGCAAGGGTGTCGGAGAGGATCCCGCAGAGAAGGGCACCGGCAACACCTTTGGAGGGGTCAAGGCCGGACTCCAAAAATTTCATGGCAATGATGGTTGAGGTTGCGCCCACCGGGTCGTTGAAGAACCGGATGGGTTTTAAGGTGGTGATGGGGCTGAGCCGGTGATGGTCGATGATCTCGATAATCTCCGCTTCGCCAATGCCGTCAACAGCCTGCGATGCCTCGTTGTGGTCAAGGAGAATGACCGGGCGCCGGACTTCCTCGAGCAGGGTCGTCCGAGTCAGGATCCCGGCAAGGGTCCCGTCCGTTGAAACAACGCATGCTGCACGGAACTTCGAGCCGGACACGACCTGCCGCGCATGGGCAATCGTATCGGAAAGCTCCAGCACCGGAACACCCGTCTCCATGACTTCGCGCGCCGGAAGGGAGAGGTTGATCATCTTGCCGGCACCGAATGCGTCGAGCGGGGTCGTAAGCACGCAGACACCTTTCTTCTGTGCGGTGGATATGACCCGGTCACCAGCCGGCGCACCCCCGGCAATGATGAGGCAGGCGATTCCGGCCGAGATGAACGCGAGCTGGGATGGTTCATCGTCACCTACGACAGCGATGTCCCGGGCGGTCATCTTGGCAAGGGTTACGTGGAGAGCATCAATGGCAATATAGACCCGCCCTTCAAGGATCGCGTGGCCCGGGATGGCGATCTCGGCATTCAGGATCCGCGCAAGCGTCTCAACTGGAACCGGTGTGACGGCAAGTTCTGCCAGATGGATCTTTTTTAAGTATGCTGCTGCAAGGGCATGCTCCCCCACCATCCCGACCGGTTTTCCTGCCGGGTCCGTGATGACGACATTGCGTATTCCCTCTTTTACCATGAGGGTTGCGACATCGACGGTTGGTACTGTGTCAGTGAGGGCAAAGACCGGCTTGTAGGCAATATCCGAGAGCCGGGGTTCCACGGACGGGATAAAAGCCGGACTCTCAAGCCCGAACCGCTCCAGCATGTATTTTGTCTCCGGGTTGATGTCACCGCACCGTGCTGGCACATACCGGCCCGGTTCAGACCGGTTTCTGAACTCCGCGTAGCCGATGACACTGGCAATGCTGTCCGTGTCAGGTTTCTGGTGACCGAAAAGGTATATCTGGTTCATATGAAAGACCCAAGAATTTCCTGTGAGTGGTGGTTAGTGATTCGGCGTCCAAGCTCATAAAACGACATCAGGGTTTCCGGGTTTCTTTTCATCTCGTTCCCGAACCCTGCCGGAATACCCCTTTGGGGACCGTTATGGTGAACCGTGCACCTTTGCCCGGCTCACTGTTTTCGGTAATGGTAATATTCGTGATGGACAGGATCTCGCGGGATAAGAAGAGACCAAGACCGGTCTTCTTTCCGTACCCGCGCTCAAAAATCCGCGGTTTATCGTCAGCGGCAATTCCCTCCCCGTCGTCTTCGCAGGCAATAACGAGGTTCCGGTTGTGCACCATGCAAACAAACCGGATGGTGGCAAGGTCCGGTCCTCCATGAATCAGGGAATTCTCAATAAGGTTGAAGAACACTTTTTCGAGAAGGGGATCGGCATAGACCTCCCAATCGTTGCAATCACCGGTAATGGAGATCCTCTTGGCCGGCATGAGGTCACTTGTGCAGGTGCGGACAATCTTATTGATGTTCTGCCAGACCGGCATCCTGATGCCCATGTTCTGGTAATCCCGGGTAAAGGAGATCTGGCGATCAAGGTTTTCGGTAATCCTGGCGCACTTTTCCAGGTAGTCGGTCAGGGTGGCATCAGCCGGGATTTTCCGGGCCAGTTCAAGAAACCCCATGAGCACCATGAGCTGGTTGAGCATGTCATGCCGGGTAATGCTGTTGAGGAGGTTGAGCTTGCGGTTGGCGATTTGCAGGGTTCGTCCCGCTTCCTGCATGGCAGTAATGTCATGCAGGATCCCTTCCACACCGGAAATCCGGTCATCCGGGCCATGCAGGGGATGGCTGCTCACGGTGGCCGCAAGGGAGGTGCCGTCGGCTTTTTTCAGGTTGACAAGATATCCCTCTACCAGCCCGGTCTTTTGCATCTCTTCAAGCATACGGTCATGGTCCGCCGGGTCAAGGTAGAATGACCGGATATTCCTGCCGATCAACTCTTCTGGTGTTGCCGTTCCCAGAAACCGTGCTGCTGAAGGGCTTACCATGGTAATCGTCCCCCCGGTATCCGTCCGGTAGAACATATCCTGCATATGTTCGATAATTGCCCGGTATTTTCCCTCGCTTTTTTGGAGGGATTCCATGGCCTCTATCTCCCTGCTCTTATCCCGGACGATGGCAAGAATACTTGTAGTTCCCCCGTGCGTGAAACGGCTGAGGGTTATCTCGGCCGGGAACGGGGTACCATCAGCAGTGCAATGGGTCCACGGGAAAAACCGCGGCTGTCCGGCAATTGCTGCATGGATCTGTTCCATGGCAAGATCCCGCGAGGAACCCCCCCCGGGCTGCTCTGGCGGCGAGAGGTCGATGGGCGTGTGGCCGATGATCTGCTCCCGTGTGCAGCGGAAGATCCTGAGCGTTGCCGGGTTGCAGTCCGTGATCTTCTCGTTGTCCATAATGAAGATCGGGTCGGCAGCGTTGTCAAAGAGGGAGTGGTACCGGGCTTCACTTGCGATAAGAGCCTGCTCTGCCCGGGCCTGCCCGGTGGTGTCGAGAAGCATCCCGTGAAAAACCAGTTCGTCACCGGTCTCTACCGGCTCCGACCGGCCATGGAAGAACATCTCTTTCCCCTCCGGCCTGATATACCTCCCGTGGAAATCCCAAAGGGTTTTCTTTCTGACCGCATCTGCAATGGAATGTAAAAACCGTTCCCGGTCCTCCGGGGCCACACAAGCAGTAAACCGGGGGAAAAACGTAGCGGTATCCCCCCCAATTCCAAAAATATCGTCGGAACGCTCGCTGACATAGTAAAGGCCCATATCCCCGTTCCTGCGGGCATAGAACTGGTACAGTACGCCGGGAATGGTATCTGCAATTGTCCTGAACCGCTCCTCGCTTCTTCGCAATGCCTCATCTGCGTGTTTCTTTGCGGTAATATCACGGGAGAAAATGGCAAAATTTTTCACCTCCCCGCTGGCATCGCAGACCGGATAGAACGTGTTTTCCAAAAACAGGCCGTTGCGTTCATCTTCAAACGTGATTGCCTTCTTATTCCGCAACACCTCCTCAAACAGCGCTTCCCGGCGTTCGAGGACTTCCGGAGCGAAGAGTTCGGTAAGGTTCCTCCCGACAAGATCAGGAGGAGTTTTTCCCATGCGGCGGGCAAAGGCGCCATTGACATCGATGATTTTACGTGAAGTGTCAACAAGGAGAATGGCATCATACGTGGCATCAAGAAGGGCCTGTTTTGTCTGTTCGCTCTCCCGCAGCTGCCCTTCAGCCAGTTTCAGGCCTGTTATGTCGCGTCCCTCCGGCAGCAGCGCAATGACCATACCGTTCTCATCGGTTACCGGCTTCATGGAAAAATCAATGAAATGGAGATTTCCCCGGCGGTCGGTATGTTGTGTCTCAAAACGCCGGGTCTCTCCCCGTGCCGCCAGGAGCACTGCCTCTTTTACCAGCAGCTGATCCTCAGAACCCGGGTTCCACCAGGGCGTTTCCCAGAATGGCCTGCCAAGGACCCCGGACGCATTCTCCCCGATAAGAGATAGCGCCGACCGGTTGATCCGGATCAGGGTCCCCCGGGTGTCCAGGACCGCGGCCAGCTGGAATGCCTGGTCAAATAACCCCCGGAAGAGCGCTTCGCTCTCCCGGATTTTCTGCTGCTTTTTTGCAAGTTCGTCATAATTTGCCCTGAGTTCTTCTTCAGATGCAGCGATCCGTGCAGACGCAGCACGGAGTTCATCTTCCGATTTCCTGCGTTCGGTGATGTCTCGTGCAGAGGTGATGACCTGGATAACCGATCCGGTCTCGTCTTTGACCGGGACAAGAAGCCAGTCGATCCATGTGCCATTCGGGAGCTGGAACTCCGATCGATCCGTGCTGCCCGAGGCGAACACCCCCCTGAGTTTTTGCTCCCACGCGGTAACCAGTTCGTTGGGAAATCCCATCTCTGCATGGGTTTTCCCGATAAACTGCGTGGCCGGGATCCCTGCCTGCAGTTCTACATTCGGGTTCACGTAAAGGTGCCGGAGGTCATGGTCAAAGAGCATGATGGTATCCAGGGAATGTTCCGTAAGTTCACGAAAGCGTGTCTCGCTTTGGGCAAGAGCCTGCTCGGCCCTGCGCCTGCTCACGGAAAGCCGGATCTTCTGGGTAAGTTCGGCAAACTGGGCTTTTGGATCCCCGCCTTTCTGGAGATAGAAATCAGCCCCGTTGTTCAGGGCCTCGACAACAACCTCCTCCCGTCCCCGCCCGGTAAAGAGGATGAAGGGGATGGTTGCATGCCGCGACCTGACCTGCTTAAGGAGTGTGATTCCGTCCATCTCCGGCATCTGGTAGTCTGAAACAATGACATCAAACGGCGTTGTTCCCAGGGACAGAAGGGCAGTATTTCCCCGGTCCGCGGTAGTGATGAGGAACTCCCCGTTCATCTCAAGGTATATCTTTCCCAGTTCGAGCAGGTCCGGTTCATCGTCTACATACAGGACATGGATCTTTGGCATGCTGCTTTCCCGCTGCCGGTTTTTTCCCATCCCGGTCATCCCGGCCGGTTATTCCCCGTGCATTCTAGTGCGTTCTTTTTTCTGCTCTGATTTTAAACTATCCCCCGGATCCGTGGGCAAACGTTTATGAGATCCCATTGGGATGTTACCCACAGGGAGGAACCCGCATATGTATCGTGTTGAAAAGACGGCATATGGATTCAAACAGGTATTTTCCGGGGCAATTCCTGCTGCAGACATGGCACAGTGGCTTGAGGAATCCCGGGGAAAACTCGGCACGGTAGCCGGAACATTTGCCAGCCTCGTGGATATGAGGGGTCTGTTGCCCCTGCTGCCGGATGCACAGAAGATCCTCGATGACGGGAAAAATCTTTACCGGGCCAGAGGTATGAGAAGGTCGTGTGTTATCCTGGACAGTCCGGTCATAACCATGCAGTTCAGGCGCATGGCAAAAGAGTCCGGTACCGATACCTTTGAGCGCTATATCGATGCATCCACGCACCCGAATTACATGACTCTTGCCATGGACTGGCTCATGAACGGTAAGGATCCGGGAAAATAACCGTTCTTCTGTTTTGGTTCAGATGCCATCAGGTCATGATCAACCACCTGCATCCTGACCGTGAAATGATCTGGTTTCCCGCTATTTCTCCGATGAGAACCGGAACCCGCCCTCCGGGACGTAAATCTCGAACCGTGCCCCTTTTCCCGGCACCCCGGTCTCCCGGATGGTCATTCCGGTAATGGAGAGTATTTCCCGGACAAGGAAAAGCCCCATCTCCTTTTTCTCCTCAAATTGCCGGTCGAATACCATCTCCTTCATATCGTCCGGAATCCCGGAACCATTGTCTTCGAAGATGAGGATGATGCCGTCCTGTGTTTCCTGGTAATGGAGCGAGATCTCCGTTGCGGTTTTGCTGTGGAGGATAACATTCTCTGAAAGGGCAAGAAAGACCGTTTCAAAGAGCGGGTCGGAGAATACCTCGAGTCCCTCCACCCGGAGATTTCGGGAATATGGCGAGATATCCAGGTGGGAGATCGCGTACAGGAATGCCTGCTGGACATTCTGCCACCGCGGGGGGTTCAGCCCGAGGTTCTGGTACTGGCTGGCAAACCGGAGTGAATCAGAGATCCGGCTGATGATGGCAGTCTCCTTCTCGGCATATTTTTTCAGGGTTTCATCGGTAATGGAGGATTTTCCCAGCTCACGGTACCCGTTTAAGGAGAAGATCGCATTCTGGATATCCTGGAAGGTAACCGTGTTGAGAACATTGAGCTTGGTGCGGGCCTGCGAGAGGGCCTGCTGGCTTCGTGCCAGTTCATCAAAATTATGCCGGAGTTCTTCTTCCTTGGCTGCCAGTTGCTCGTATGCCGTGTGGAGCTCATCGGTCTTTTTCCTAACCTCGGCTTCGGCCTCCTTTCGCGCGGTGATATCAAGGAAGTACCAGACCCGGCCAAAATATGTCCCGTCCTTCCCGATCATGGGTGAAGAGAACCGCTCAAGGATCTTGCCGCCTTTGAGCCGCACTTCATCGTGGCTTTTCTCGGTACGGTGCTCGTAGAGATACTCTACCTTTGCTAAAAATGCTACCGGGTCTTCTACGGTGGTGATAACCTGTGCCAGGGCCAGGTCGTCTGACCGGGTTGCAAGCACGCTCTCCGGGATACCCCACAGGTCGGCAAACGTGTGGTTGAACGAGAAGATCTTCTTATTCTCATCAACGACAAGGATCCCGCTGAACGCGGTTTCCTGTTCTGTCATGAGAATGGTGTTTGCGAATTTGAGTTCCCGTTCTTTCCGGTGCAGTTCCTCGTAATTACGGCGGAGTTCTTCCTCCGTTGCGGTCAGTTTTGCATATGCCGTGTTCAGTTCATCGTTCTTCTTCAGGAGGGTCTCGTGGGCAACCCTGAGTTCCTCCACCTGCTGCTCCAGGCCTTTGTAGGTTTCCCTGAGTTCATCCTGCATGTGGCTGA
>JAAZNH010000298.1 GCA_012798365.1 Methanomicrobiales archaeon
CGCCACCGGCAGCCACGGCCGCAGCGGACATATCCCACCCGACCACAATTCATAACTATCCGCCCAATAACAAGTTTTTATGAAAACGATTGGCCTTTTTCTCCTGGTTATCGCCCTGCTATTCTCGGCCGGCTGCACCCAGTCGCCGCCTGCTGCCATCCCCACGCCCGATGTGACACCGGCAGCCCCGGCCCAGCCACCGGCACCGGCGACTACTGCCCTCCCGGCCGCCCCCCCCACCAAAGCACCGGTTGAAACCGTGACGGTTGTCCACTATATCGAGGAGGAGAAAGCCTGGCAGGATTCGGTCCTGCGCATTGCCTTCCGGACTCCCGACAGCTGGACAGTGACCACGCGCCAGGTGCTCCTGCCGGACGGGTCGGACGGGCTGGAATTCCGCACAACCCTCGTCCCCGCGGATACCTTCTACATCACCACCTTCCCCATCTCGCGCAACCAGGACCAGGACTACCGCAACAGTTTCCGCAAGTGGACGCCCGCCCCAACGGAATCAACGGTCACCGTCAACAACATCGTCTTTGACCGGTTTGAATCCACCTATGGCGGTAAGACAAAAGTCGGGTATGTTGCCCGCAAGAGCAGCGCCAATGACCTCGGGTACTCAAGCGTCATCTATTTCGTCAGTGATGATGCAAAACCCTTCGAAAAAGAAGATTATGAGACCGTTGTCAGTTCGTTCAACTACCTGAACAAACAGACGGTTGCCACCGCAAACGGGAACGAGATCCCCCGCGTGCGGTAACGTTCTTCTTCCGTTCCTCTTTTTTTCCTTCCTGCTTTCTTCTTCCGGTTCTCCTTCTTTTCTCCGGCTTTCCTTCGTTCCAATGTTCCTTCGTTTCCTCTCTCACCCGCGTTCTGTTTTAAAAAAAAAATCCATGGGATTCATCAGGACAACAATGCCCGGATCATGTCAATTGGAAGGGTTGTCCGTGCGGCTATCGCATCCTCGGCCATACCATTGTCCTTCAGCCTGCGGACCAGCGCATCCATCGGTTCCCCGATTTCCAGGGCAAAACCATCCGGGTCCCGGAAGCGGAATACCCGCTGGCCCCAGGGCTGCTCGCGGATCTCGTGGATGATGGGTGCGCCACAAGCCCTGACAGCCTCAAACGCCTCATCCACCTGTGCGGATTCAAAGTACACTTCGAGATCATTTCCCTTCCTGGGCCGGGTCTTTTTCCCGTGGATAACCGCCAGCGCATAATCCTGCTGCCAGAGAGCAAGTCCGCTTTTGTAGCCGACATTGAGCCCATGGTCCATGGCAACTTCCTGGCCGAGAACTGATTCATAGAATTTCCGCGATGCAGCCATGTCCTTCACAAAGAGGACAAAGGCCCGGAGCTGGTATCCTGGTGTCATAGGTACAGGATCCTTTCATCCGAAGAGCTTGTAAAGAAACGGGTTGTGCGGGGTGAAAATGAAAAAGGGTGGACTCGCGGCACCGGACGTCATCAGTCGCAGCCCGCAAAGGATGTCACGTGCCCTGCAGCAGCGTGGAGGTTACTTGACCTCTTTTGCAATCGTGTACAGCATCTCTGCCGGGATGGTCTCCAGCGTCTCGGTCCTGACTGTTCCGTGTTTCCCGACGATTGCAAGGAATTTCACCAGGGATTCCTTGTCGGGCATATCGATGATCGCGATGAAATCATACCGCCCGAGCAGGTAATACAGCGTGATGATTTTCCCGCCAAGCGATTTGATGACCTTAGCCGCTTTCTTATCGCGTGCCTCGATGGTGTTGAGAGAGTCAAACGCATCATGTTTGAGGTTCCCGAGCATTACATACAGCGTCATACAAAGACACCCTTACCCGCGCGGAAGGCATAAAGGTTGCGGGCGGGTACGAGCGATACTTGTATAAACAACCGGCAGGTAAGATCACGCTTGCTGATTACCCGGATCCGCCATGACTGACTGAGCCGGGCCCGGGATGCAGGATGCATTTCCGGTCCAATAATAACACACGATACACGGCATTACCATGATCTCGACACGCCGGCGCCTGGCAGCCATCCTTCTCATTGTCCTGTTTTGCGGGGCAGCGGTCTGTTTCTGGACGGCAACACAGGAAGACCGGCACATGCGCAACCAGCTCCTCACGCAGGCACAGTTTGCTGCAGTCGGGATTGTATCAGACCAGGTCACCGCGCTGGAAGGATCTGATGCGGATCTCCTCCGGCCGGAATACACGGCCCTGAAAAGCCAGATGACCCGCCTGCGGGCATCCGATCCCCGACTGAGGTTTGCCTATCTCATCGGGAAACACCCGGACGGGACGTACTTCTTTTACGTGGATTCCGAACCTGCCGGTTCTCCGGATTATTCCCCGCCGGGGCAGCCCTACCCGGAAGTGACCGCTCCGGAACAGGTGAGCTACACCACAGGAACTGCGCTTGTCGAAGGCCCCGAACCGGACCGGTGGGGCATCTGGGTGAGCGGCCTGATCCCACTTACAGATCCGGAAACCGGCGAGATTATCGGTCTCTTCGGCATAGACGTGGATGCCCGGGACTGGTTCCTGCTGGTTTTCATTGCATGCCTGCCCCCGCTCACCGCCACGTTCCTGGTAGTCCTGCTGGTCCTCACATTCTATTTCAACCAGCAGCGGGCTGAACGGATCCGCAGACAGACCTTCCTCTTCGTGACAACCCAGCAGGCACTCCTCGACTTGGCCAAGCTCCCGTTCCAGACCATGGACCAGTTCCTGCAAAACCTCGCCCTCATCAATGCCCGTACCCTGGGGGCTGACCGGGTCAGTATCTGGATGTTCTCTGATGATTATTCTGAACTGGCATGCCGGGAATGTTACACATTGTCGGACAACAGCCACACCTCCGGAATGCACATCATGCGTGAAGAGTATCCCCGGTATTTCACCGCTCTGGCAAATGACCGTATCATTGCCGCTGAACGGGCACGGGAGGATGAGCGGACCAGTGAGTTTCTGGAAACATACCTCATTCCGCTGGGCATTGTATCGTTGATGGATGTGCCAATCCGGCGCAACGGGCAGCTGGTCGGCATCATCTGCCACGAATTCATCGGGGAAGAACGATCGTTTGATCCGCTCGAACAGGACTTTGCGGCATCGGCAGCGGACCACATCGCCTCCGCACTTGAACGGGATTTGCGGATTGCTGCTGAGAAAGCGCTTGTTGAGAGCGAGCGCCGGTACCGGGAAGTTGTCGAGGACCAGACGGAACTTATCAACCGGTTTTCTGCAGATTTTACCACACTCTTTGTAAACAGGGCCTATTGCCGGTTCTTCAGGACGAACCCGGAAGAACTCATCGGGAAAAAGCTGCCGGCCTTTGTCCATGAAGAGGATATTTCCCGGTTCATGCTGCTCCTTAAATCCCTTACGCCCAGCTCTCCGGTTGCGGATATCACCCACCGGGTGATGCTGGATGACGGCTCAGAACGCTGGCTCTCGTGGATCATCCGTGCGGTATTTTCTGAGGATGGCAGGGTCATCGAGTATCAGGCCGTTGGCAGGGATATCAGCTGGCAGAAGCAGATGGAAGAGACCCTGTCGATGACCAACAGCAAACTTTCGCTGCTCTCGAACATCACCCGCCACGACGTTATCAACCAGATCATCATCCTCAAAGGATTCCTCCACCTCGCAAGTGCCTGCAGGAACGAACCGGAAAAATTTGCCCATTACACGGAGAAGATCAACCGGGCTATTGCAACAATCGAAGCCCAGATCAATTTCACGAAAACCTACCAGGACATGGGATCCATTGCCCCGTCATGGCAGGATGTGGGACTGTGTATTATCCGGGCAAAAGGCGGTCTTCCGGCAGCGGATATCCGGACGGAGCTGCACAAGCCCGGTCTTGAGGTCTTTGCCGACCCGCTCCTTGAGAAGGTCTTCTACAACCTGTTTGACAACGCGATCCGGTATGGCGCAAAGAACGAGATTACCATCCGGGTGACTTCTGAGGAGCGGCCGGAAGGGCTGGTCATCACCTGCGAGGATAATGGCGAAGGGATTGCCCCTGCCGACAAGTCCCGCCTCTTCACGCAGGGTTTTGGTAAGAACACCGGCTTTGGCCTCTTCCTCTCCCGCGAGATCCTTGCAGTCTCCGGCATCTCCATCCAGGAGACCGGGGCCCCAGGAAGCGGGGCGCGTTTCGAGATCATTGTGCCGCGCCGGAGTTTCCGGTTCCGGCAGAACGGGCAAACGGACAGCCGGGCCAATGGTCACCGGAACGGATTTTCCTAAAAAAAACCGGCCCCGACAATCGCTGCCTGCCTTTAGACCGGTATCCCGAGTCCACGCAGCCTGACCGGCCTACTGCCGGTTGCAGCAAGGGGGGGGGCCGGGCTCAGCC
>JAAZNH010000299.1 GCA_012798365.1 Methanomicrobiales archaeon
ACGCTCGATATGGCGGAAAAAAAGACCCTCGGGACTGTAGCGGATGCAGCCCGGGAGCATGGCCATGTCCTTCTAGCCTTTACCGGTCTCGAGCTCAACAGCGCCAAGGAACTGAACCGGCGGCTGTACGAGTATATCCCGGCAGACCAGATCGTGATGGACCTGACAACCGTTGCGCTCGGGTACGGTCTTGAGTATTCCTTCACCATCCATGAACGGGCCCGCTATGCTGCCCTGATGGGTGATATGGAACTGGCCCACCCGGTCATCTCCGCTGCCACCAATGCATGGGCAGCCCGCGAGGCGTGGATGAAGATGCCGCCGGAGTACGGGTCCCGTGAACTGCGGGGCCCGATCTGGGAGACCATCAATGCCCTCTCGCTCCTCCTTGCCGGAATCGACCTCTTCCTGATGATGCACCCGGCTGCAGTCCTGACGCTCCGTGATGTTATCAGCCGTCTTGAGAAAACCCCGTCAGCGCTCCATGAACCGGTTGCCGACTGGGTGGGGGTGCGGCTATGAGCGGCACGCAGAGCGGCAACGGCACCAAAGCACGGAAGAGCATCCGGGAGATAAGCCCGATCGATGTGTACAAGCTGCTGCCAAAGACCAATTGCGGTGAATGCAAAGAAGCCAACTGCATGGCCTATGCAACCCGGCTTGTCAACGGCGAACTGGTGCTTGCCGACTGTCTCCCCCTCCACACGCCGGAATACAAAAAGGCATTTGAATCCTTATCCGAACTCCTGGCCCCGCCGGTCCGGGCAGTCTCGTTCGGGAGCGGCGATGCAGCCATCACCATTGGCGGCAAGTATGTGCTCTGGCGCCACGAGTTTACCTATCATAACCCGACACCGGTTGCGATCGATGTCCATGATCTCATGGGCGAGGCAGAACTCGAGGAGCGGGTCAGGGCGATCAGCAGTTTCAGTTACAATTACATTGGCCGCAAACTCGTCCTGAACGCGATTGCAATCCGTTCGGTCTCAAAGGATCCCTCGGCCTTTGGTGCTACGGTACGAAAGGTTGCCGGCATCACGACCCTGCCCCTTATTCTCTGTGCCCTTGACCCCGCGGTCATGGAAGCCGGCCTTGCCGAGGCAAAAGGCCGACGCCCCCTGATCTATGCAGCCATGGAGAACAGCTGGAAAGCCATGGCCGATCTCGCCCTGCTCCACGATGCACCGCTCGTGGTCTTTGCCCCTGGCGATGTCCCCCTCCTCCGCTCGCTCGTGCGGACGCTCACCGCGTACGGGGTCAGGGATCTTGTGCTGGATCCCGGCACATTTGCCGATGCGGGCCTTCCGGTTACTATCGGGACCTTCACCCAGATCCGGTCCGCTGCCTGCCGGCAGTTTGACGAACTGTCCGGGTTCCCGCTTCTCGGGGTCCCGCTGACCGTCTGGACCGGCGGGGAGATCTCGGAAGATGTCCTCAAATGGAAAGAAGCGGTGACCGCATCCATGCTCATGTCCCGGTATGCCGATCTCCTCATCATGCACAGCATGGACGGCTGGGTCCTGCTCCCGCAGCTGATCTGGCGGTTCAACCTCTACACCGATCCGCGCAAACCGGTCTCCGTTGAACCCGGTGTCAAGACATTCGGGCGTCCGGACCGCAAATCGCCGGTCCTTATCACCACCAATTATGCCCTCACCTACTTCACGGTGGAATCGGATATCAAGGCTGCCAACCTTGACTGCTACCTGATTGTCGTGGATACCGGGGGCCTGAGCGTCGAGAGCGCGGTTGCAGGACGCTATTTCACCGCGGAATCCATTGCCCAGGCAATCACGGAATTCTCCGTTGCGTCGCTGGTGGACCACACAACCCTCGTCATACCGGGTCTCTCGGCCCGGCTGAGCGGGGAGACCGAAGAAGCGACCAGCTGGAAGATCCTGGTTGGTCCCAAGGACTCATCCGGCATCCCGCAGTTCCTGCGGGAGCACTGGCACCCGTAACCCGGGTACCGCGGCTCCCGCGTTTACCGGGATTACCAGGCGTGTGACAGCGTCCCGAAACACTGCGAAAATTTCTCAAACGAGTTGATACCATGCCCCAGAATGTCCCGGTCATATTTCACCCGCTCAACAAGATGGTCACGGTACCCCGGGGCACTTCGGTTATGGACGCAATCCGCCTTGCCGGGATCCAGTTTGAGAGTATCTGTGGCGGTAAGGGTGAGTGCAACAAGTGCAAGGTTATCTTTGTCCGGGGAGAATGCGACATTGGATCCCCTGAAACCATCAAGGGCCTCTCCGCTGACGAGATTGCCCGGAATTACTGCCGGGCCTGCCAGACCCATATCCTGGGAAATGCCGAGTTTATCATCCCTGTTGAAAGCCGGATCGATGCCCCGAAGATCCTTCATCATTACGCTATCCCGGCGCTCAGCATCTCGCCGTCAGCAAAAAAATACCGGCTCCTCCTGCCTCCTCCGGGGTCCCACCCGGTAGGGCAGCGGTCCGTGAAGCTGGACGGTTATTCCGGCACCCGGCCGCATATGAGCAGGCAACAGCACGACTCGCTCCTTGCCGCAACCGGGACCCGGACCGTCACGGTATCCCAGTCCCGGGGATACCCGGAAATTATCCGGATCGATGATAGCGATACAACGGGGGAGAATTATGGTGTTGCCATTGACCTCGGCACGACAACAGTCGTCGGCGTCCTGGTGGATCTTGTGCGGGGAACGGTCTGTGCAGAAGCAACCGGGTTAAACCGGCAGATCACGCATGGCGAAGAACTGCTCACCCGCATTGCTGCCACAAAAAAACCCGGGGGAAAAGAGCAGCTCCGTCTTGCAGCTGTTGCCAGTATCAATGAAGTTATTGAGAAACTCATCGCAGCAGCCGGGATCAGTGTAACATCCATCAACGATGTCTGCATAGCCGGCAACACTGTCATGCACTACCTGTTCCTTGGCCGCGATGCAGGTGTGCTGGAGATTGCCAATGTTGAAGTTCCCCGGGAGCCGGTCATTCTCAAGGCCCACACGGCCGGCCTGCTCGTGAACCCGGAGGCTTCCGTGTACTGCCTTCCTGATGTCAGCCGGTTCATCGGTGGCGATGCAGTCGGCGATGTCGTCGCATCCGGTATGCACCTGTCCAGTGATCTTTCGCTTCTGGTGGATCTCGGGACCAATGGCGAGGTCATTCTCGGGTCGCGGGACTGGCTGGCCTCGGTCTCCTGTGCTTCCGGCCCGGCGTTCGAGGGAGCAGGAATAACCTGTGGCATGCGTGCCATGCGGGGTGCTATCGACCATGTCACTATCGATCCTGCTTCCGGGGCCGTATCCTTTACCACCATCGCCCACGAATCCCCGCGGGGGATCTGCGGTTCGGGGATCATCGATGCAGCAGCTGCCATGGTCAAGGCCGGCATCCTGGATTTTTCCGGCCGGTTTGTTGATGGAAAGCCCGGTGTCCGGCAGGGTGAAGACGGTCCTGAATATGTCCTTGTGCACAAAGAGCGGACCGCAACCGGCCGTGACATTGTCATCACGCGGCAGGACCTGATATACCTGATGGACTCAAAAGCTGCTGCCTGCGGAGCGATTGGCGTGCTGATGAAAAAATACCGGATCGGTATCCACGACATCCGGCAGGTCTACCTTGCCGGCGGATTCGGGGAATATGCTGACCGGGAAAAACTGGTCATGTTCGGCATTATTCCGGCATTTCCCCATGCAGAATTCCATGCCATCGGCAACGGGTCCCTTGCCGGTGCCTGTGCCTGCCTCCTTTCGCAGGCCAAGCGTGCCGAGGCCGAGGCCACAGCCCGGACAATGGTCTATATTGATCTTCTCATTGATGCTGATTTTATCGAGGAGTACACAGCGGCCCTGTACATTCCCGGCAAAAAAGAGTATTTCCCCTGATATCGCTCCTGATCCGGTGCACGTGAGAAACCATCTTTCCCGTGCTGGTGCCGGAAACCGCTGCATTTTTCCGCTAATGGCGTCCGGCACACCCTGTTTTTTTCTTGTGCCGGAGCCAGATGATTCGCCGACCTTGGGGAAATCAAGGAATCCCTCTGTTAGGATGAAAATCGCAATAGTGTCCCGGCAAAAACCAATTACGCGATTCGTTCAGGCCTGCACCAATAAAAAAAGAGTGAGCTAAAAAAGGTTCGTGTCACTCGAACAACCAGCCGAGGTCTTCGAGTTCCTCGATATGGGAAATCTGCTTGGTGATATCCGCGGACTCCGGGATCTCGATCTTGGCAACAATCTTGTTGGAGCCGCCGAACGTGTCGAGCGTTGCCCCGAGTGCAACGAGATCGCGGAGGATCTCGTCCTGCATCTTCTTCCGGTCACCATCACCCAGTTCAGCGATGAGCTGGAACTCCGGGTGCTTGAGGATTGCCGTCTTGTTGATGGTAACCCCGCTCTGGCTTTCCATGGCGGCATCGAACGCCTCGCGGCGCATCCGCTGGTTCTCCATGTGCGAGTAGATGCGGTAACCGGTCTTGATGGAGGTGGCGATCTCGTCGATCTTGGCGATGATCTGTTCGACCATGGTCTCCATCTGGTCCTGTGCGTGGGTGATGGCAAAGAGATGGAAATCATCCGTGTAGATCCACTGGATCTCTGTAGTGTTGGCTTTCTTGTAGATGCGTTCGGTGATATGCCATACCCCGCGTTTCAGCCGGAGCCCGAGCAGTTTGAGATCGGGTGTCCGGTACGCCTGGACCGGATATACGTGGAGATCATCGATGAGCGAGGAACCTGCAGGATCGCGATATTCCCGGATATAGAGTTCGAAGTACCGGGTCTTCGGGTGGGGGGGTTTTAAGACAACACTGTCAAAGACTTTCCATTTGTATTCCATGACCTGCTGGATCTCGATCTCGTCACCCACATCGATCAGGTAGGAGTGGTTGTAAAAATTCTTGCCTGATTTCTGGTATTCGTGATAGATCACTTCGGTCATGATGCCCGCTCCCCTGCACGGGGATACCTTCCTGCGTCCGGGGTTTTTCCCCGGTTCTTTGTTCCACTAAACTGGCCTGATATAGAGTTTACCCTGCCAGTTATTTGAGTGCTTTGGTTAGTGTAGTCCTTCCCCGGTAGCCGGTTCAGGCGCCGGGCTCCACAAAGAACAACCTGTATCTTCCCGGGCGTCAAACCACTGAACCACAAGAGCAGCCTATGACAAGCGACCGCAGGATATGGGATACTGCATACGGGCAGCGGGGACAGCTCTGGGCCGGGATGCCCCCGGCACTTGCGGCCCGGCTCCCCGCGGGCCGGGTGCTCGAGCTGGGCTGCGGCAACGGAAAGATGCTCCCGTTCCTTTCCCGGGAAGGGTCAGAGAGTATCGGTCTGGATTTTTCCCGTGCAGCTCTCATGGCGGCAAAGGCCCGGTCCTGCCTTCAACCGGATCCCCATCTTGTCCTTGCCGACGCCACTCTTCTCCCGTTCAAATCCGGTATGCTTGATGCGGTTCTTGCCCGGCATGTTATCGGGCACGCTGATCCGCCCGGCCGCGAACAGATCTCCTGCGAGATCCACCGCGTTCTGCGGCCCGGGGGGATATTCCATTTCTCCGGGTTCTCCCAACGGGATTTCCGGTATGGCCAGGGAACTCTGTGCGGGGAGGGATCGTTTGTCCGGGGCAACGGGATCCGAACGCATTATTTCACCCGGGAAGAAGTGCTCCTGTTGTTTTCCCGGTTCACGTGCACCGGAATTGAAGTCACGGAATGGAACCTGCGTATCCGGGGCCGGGACCATACCCGGTCCGAGATCCATGCACTTTTCAGCCGGTAGCATACCCGCGTGCGGAACCATGTTTTTTATATCCCGCAAGATCCCATCCTCTTCACGAGGATACCTCATATGAAGATACCAGCAGTACTTTTCTGCACCTTCCTCCTCCTTGCCTTTCTTTCCCCGGTTGCCGCAATCGGCGGGGATGAAGGCTGGATCGAAGTCCGGTGCAATGTTGATGGTGCATCAGTCTCGTTTGACGACACGTACAAAGGCACGATCACGAGCGGCGTCCTGACCGTCCCGGTGTATACAACTGCCAAACCGTTCAGGACCGTTTATGTTGAACGGGCGGGCTATTATCCCTGGTCCGGGCTGGTCACTATGCCATCTCCCGGGCAGACGACAACCATCTACGCAACCCTGAACCCGGTTCCGGTCCCGGTCCAGTACGGGACCATCTACGTGGAATCCACGCCCGCCGGTGCGGAGATCTCCTTTAACGGGGATTACCGCGGCCTCTCGCCACTCACCATCTCCGATGTCTGGCCGGGCACCTACACCATAACTGCCGAGAAGAGCGGGTACCATACCTATTCAGCAACAACCTCCGTCTCTTCCGGCACCCGGTCATCGGTATACTGTCCGCTCTCCCCGCTTACCACAACCGGTTCGCTTTATGTACTCTCCACACCATCGAATGCCAATATCTACCTTGACGCGGTGTATAAAGGCCGGACTCCCATGACTATCAGTAACATTGCTGCCGGTACGCATATCCTTGAGGTCGACACTTCCGGCTATTACGACTGGAAGTCAACCGTGGACGTACCCCCCGGCGGAACAAAAACCATATCTGCAACCTTAAACCCGATGCCCACGGCCACGACCGGCTGGGTCTATGTAGCGTCCAGCCCCGGCGGGGCTTCCGTTACGCTTGACGGCAGTCCGGTCGGGCAGACCCCGTATTCCGGTTCACTGAAGCTCAATGGCATCGCAGCCGGCGATCATACGGTCGGGCTCTCCCTTGCCGGCTATGCCCCGTATTCAGCAAAAGTCAGCGTGTCCCCGAATACCGTCTCTGAAGTGAGCGCAATCCTGCAGCCCTCCGCACCGGTCAGCACAACCGGCAGTCTTTCGATCTCTTCCACACCGGCCGGCGCGAATGTTTTTGTTGACAATAATTTCATTGGCATTACGCCGCTCACCACCTCTTCGGTCACAACCGGGACGCATACCGTTACCATCCGGATGGACGGGTACCAGGAATACTCGGTCTCAACACCGGTCAATGCCGGCGCAACGAGCACGGTCTCTGCTGCGCTCCTGCCGGTAACGCCGGCACCCAGCTCGGATATCCCGGTTTTCCTGGGAATTCTTGCACTGGGTCTTGCCGGTATCTTCGTTTCCCGGAAAAACCGGTAACCTTTTTTTTTTCAATTATTGTTGTTTGCATCCCCTTAGGAGTTTTGCCGGATCAACTCTGACTCACTATCATTTTTTCAATCAGGGTTTGCTGGAAAAATTTCAATCAAGGTCTGCCGGAAAAAATTCTATCAAAGGTTGCCAAAAAAATTTCAATCAAAGTCTGTCTGGAAAATTTTAATCAAGATCTGCAAAAAAAAAAAATTCAATCAAGATCTGCTTAAAAAAATCAATCGCGGTCTGCCGGAAAAAATTCTATCAAAGGTTGCTTAAAAAAAACCAATCAAGGTCTGTTGAAAATTTTTCAGTCAAAGTCTGTATAAAATTTTTTTATCATGGTTCGCTTGAAAATAAATGCTCTGTAGAAATCTTTTTTTTTTACCCGTTGACGTTCTCGGGGCTCCGCCCCGTCATTAGGGCACCCCCGGTTGCGATAACGACGTATTGCCAGTTTTGGGAATATTATTCATGAATGAGCGATCCTCTCATTGAGGCCGCCGCGGGGCGCCCTTCGGGGCGGCGGCAGTCCTCGTTTATGGGGTTTGGGGGCATCAGCCCCCATCATCTCTCTTGAGGATTTCAACAGAGCAAAAATAAAAAAACAAAGTCTGATTGGTCCGTATCACTTTTTCAATCAGGATCACGTTTGTTTTTCTTCACAGCAGGGACCGATTGAAAAATTTACGGCAGGGTTCGCGTGAAAAAAAGCAATCAGGGTGTTATTGCGAAAAGGTAAGCTGCTCCTCAGCAATTAGGGGTAAAGCATTACGGATATCCCGGCCATTCTCTTGCTCACGGGTGCCTGCGCAGTACCAGGAGTCCCAGGATGAGGGAAATTGCTGCCACGATGCCGGCACATCCCGGGGCCTGCTGCGCTGGTGTCGGTTCAGACAACGACAGGAATGCCGAGACCTGGATGGTCTGCCCGGCCTTCACGGTCACGGTCTTTGAGATCGGTTCATACCCCGCTTTGCTGATCCGGATGGTGTGACTGCCGGCAGGGATGTCCCTGAACGTTTCCGGTGATGTTCCGACAACAGCACCGTCAATCTCCAGCTGCGAACCTTCCGGGGATGAGAGAACCTTGATCGCACCGCAGTCGGTACAGGCTGCCGGTGCAGCTGCGACCGCAGTCTGCCCGCCCGTGCCATTGCCGGCCTGTGCAGCAGCGGCGGCCGCAGCTTTCTTCGGGTCAACAACGATGTGGCTGAACGATGGCAGGACATCGGCATTGTCAAAGGATTTGCTGTACCCGTCCGGCAGGGTGACTTTGATCGTTGAAGGGGAAAAATCGGCAGTAACAACCCCGTTCAGGGCTGACTCCTGCAGCGCGATCTCCGCTTTCTTGAAGTTCATCGTGCAGGTCCGGTATTCAGTCCCGGTCGGAACATCATAGGTGTCAGCGAATTTTTTCATCCGGATGGTTGCACTTGACCGGTCCATCGAGAGAAGTTCCGGTGGCTCTGAACTCGTACCAAACCCTTTGATCAGTTCTGTTTCCAGCATCGACTGCGGGATGGCATTCTCTATAAAGCCCTCGAGGGTGAACCGGAAGACCGCAACTGCATCCCCGCTCTTGTCAACCGTGACCTCGAACGAGTTGGCCGTGAATGCTGCAGCAGGTGCTGCCAGCAGGAGAGCACCACAGAGTATGAAAACGAGTGTCCGTGGAAATGAGCAGGTACCTGGTATCATTCGAACAATCCATCCCATCCCGGCACATGCCGGTTTGTATCATTAGCGTCCGTTTTCATTGCCGATAATCTTTCCAGTCACGGCACCCAGCCGGCAGTCCCTCATCCCGTCGTGAGGGGCCACCCGCGCATCTTAATATACTGCCCGGACGCATAGTTTTGATACGCATGATCGAATCGCTCATCAATGCATTCCTCCATATTGACCAGAACATGGGTCTTGTGGTGCAGGAGTACGGGCTCTTCACGTACGCAATCCTGTTCTTCATCATTTTCTTCGAGACCGGTTTTGTCATCTTCCCCTTCCTGCCGGGCGACTCTCTGCTTTTTGTAGGCGGGGCTGCTGCAGCCGGAGGGCTCCTTGATATCTACAGCCTCTGCATTGTGATCATTCTTGGCGCAGTAATTGGCGATACCGTCAATTACTGGATTGTGCACTATGTCGGGATCCGCGTCTTCCTGGAACGCTTCCCAACGCTCGTGAAAAAAGAGTATATTGACCGCACCTACCAGTTTTACGAGAAATATGGCGGAGCTACAATCTTTGTCGCCCGGTTTGTCCCGCTGGTCAGGACATTTGCACCATTCCTTGCGGGAGTCGGGACCATGCAGTACCGCCGTTTCCTCTTCTACAATATTCTCGGGGCCGTATGCTGGACGCTCGCCCTTGTTCTTGGCGGGTACTATTTCGGCCAGCTTGCTGTTGTACAGGAGAACATGAACCTCCTCATCATCTTTGTCATCCTGCTGACCAGCGGGACCCTGATCTATATTCTTGGTTCGCTGGTCAAAGCCTGGTGGGATCACCGGAAGACGGCTCGTGAATAATTTTTTGGCACGGTACTTTCGCGCCCGGTTTTTTTTTTTCCATCGATATTCCGGCCATCCGTCCATATCGATCTCCGGCCGGTCCGAAAAGGGTTCCTGCTCTGGTGAATACCGTCCGGTATTGCAAGGTCAGGCAACGCGATCTCTGGCATTAGCAGGCGGTCATTCGGCATCATCATTAATCCGGGCTCATTTCAACCCCCGTTCCCCCACTTTCCCGAACGGGGAATGTCAGTTTTTCTTAAAACGATGCCAGCATTTGCGCCGGTTTCCGGAAGAGCGGGGTGTTTTATCGCCGGAAGGACCGGGTGTCAGTTGA
The DNA here is from genome assembly GCA_012798365.1 of Methanomicrobiales archaeon. Taxonomy (GTDB): domain Archaea; phylum Halobacteriota; class Methanomicrobia; order Methanomicrobiales; family Methanospirillaceae; genus Methanoregula. The sequence continues at coordinate 9,980 of JAAZNH010000299.1, forward strand.
AGGGTGAATATGGGTCAGTTGGGAAGCCCTGTCTTTGCACCTGCTGACCAGAGGTATAATCACCCGGAACCGGGAAAAAACCGCCGGTGAAAAAACCTGTGTCCGGGTTTGTGCCGGTTACTGTTTTGGAATCAAGGTTACGGGCTTAGGGAAAAACGTGGCTGTGGTCAGCTAAAAAAAAGGGTGTTGCCTGCTTTTTCAGTCCTTTGACACATGCATCAGCCGAAGGGCGGCGGCCAGGCAGAGGATAGCGCCGGGGATGATCAGGGTCTCCCATTTCAACGCTTCCGGGCCTACCAGAATTACGTGTTCGAGAAGGTTGACTGCAAGGATAACGATGATCACCTGCAACAGGGTGGTCTTGAGTTCCCCGATGCTCTCGATCTGCATCCATTTCGGGAGCTGCTCAAGTTCTTCGCGAGTGAACGAGTGTACAAACAGGATGTATATCGCGTACGAGAATATCATCAGGACAAGGGCAAAGAGAAATGCGTCTACCGCCTGGATGAGGGAAACTGTGGCAAGCGAACTTTCGCTCAGGTGGTCCGGCATTCGGATCGAGAAGGCCGAGAAGAAGATGAGAAATGCCCCGATGGTTTTCAACAGCCCGGCAAGGAACATCAGGATGGAACCGGCAAAGAGTGCAATGACCGCGATCAGGCTGACTGACCGCAGCTGCATGAAGGTACTGCGTAACATCACGTTCCAGTATCACTCCATACTGATAAAAAAATTATGGAACCGGTTCAGCGGGTATGGACGACCTGCAGGCCCTGGTTGTCAACCCGGGTTGCGATGGCAACTTCAAGGCCGAGCGGTTTGAGGACTTTTTCCAGGGCCTTGCGATCTTTATCGGTGACGACCGCAATCGCCGGGCCTACCGAGCTCATGCCGACAAATTCCAGTTTTGCCTCCCGCAGGAGGTTCATGTAATGGTAGATGCCGTAGGAGTGATGTTCGACCTCTGCCCGTTTTGAGCCGCGGAACTCGATCTCCCAGATGATCTCGCCGATTTTTTTCACGTCATCGCGCTCAAGGGCCGGGATGAGGTCCATTAATAGGAAGTACGCCTTGAGTTCGCGGTCGCGGTAATCGAGTGTCCGGGCCTTGTTCATCAGAAGGTCGAACTCCTGCGTTCCGGCCGATGAGATCTCCGTGGGTGGCAGGATGATGTAGACGTTCTTTCCTTCTGCAAACGAATGGTGGTACGCAAGGGCCAGTTCGTCGCCCATCACGGCCATGCCGCCATAGGTGCTGGCGGCCGGGCCGACACCTGTCTCGAACCCGAATGCAATGCTGCCGTCTGCGGTCTCTTCGCAGTAATTGTGGCCGATAAGGTGGCGGAGCTGCGTGTTCGTGAGCGGTGAGCCCACTGCTTCATTCATGGCAGTTGCAACTGCGATCATCACCGTGCTTGTGGAGCCAAGACCGACATGCTTGTGATCATGGTCCGTGATATTAATGGCAAATCCACCGGTATACCCGACTGCCTTACGGAACACTGCCACGAAGTTCTCGATGATGGCAGCCCGGTTGTACTCCACCGTTACCTCCTTTTTGGTGCAGGTGACTTCGGCAGTGCAGTAGCACTGGATGGCAAACCCGATCCCGCCGCCCCCCGGGTGGTCCGGTGCGAAACGGTTCATGTCAAGGACGGTCAGGTGGATGCGCCCCGGTGCCCGCACGACAACTTTTCCCTTGGTGTGCTGGAGCATGAATTTCTTCTTCTCAAGGCCCAGCGTCTTTAAGTTCTCTCCGGGAGGAAAGGTCCTGAATTCGTACTCAACAAGATCGAGATCTCCCCCGCGTATCTTCAGGATGGCCATAGACAACATGTCCCGTTGGGACTATAATAAGAAAAATATTCCCAGTTGTGATTTCCGGTCCGGGTACCAGGTTGGAAGAAAAAAACGGATTCAGGTCCTGCCAGGTACAGGGAATCAGTGGGAGCTCGGCCGATCAAAGAAAATGTTCTTGCCGGTTGCCGAGAGCGGGATCGCATACACGACCGTGCAGTCTTTTTTCACAAGACCGAGTGCCCGGGCCGCGACACCGCCGGAGTACATGATCCGGTTGTCAGCATTATTGATCTGCGCAGTTTTGACTGCAGAGCCCACCGCAATGCCCAGGTCCGCCATGCGGATGACACAGTTCGGGCCGGTATACGGGGTGATACCGGCTTTTCTCTTTTTGCAGGCTTTGGCAAAATCCGCACAGGTTGCATACCCGCATCCCCCGCAGTTGATGCCGGCGACCTCATCGCCGCGCGAGCCGATGATGACGCAGGCGTCCGCAGCAGCAATATTCTTTGCATCACGCAGGAAAAACCCGATGTTCTGGGCTTTTCCCAT
>JAAZNH010000300.1 GCA_012798365.1 Methanomicrobiales archaeon
GGGCGGGCCGGGGTTCATTTCCCGGTTTTTATGCATTTCTGCCGTGATTACGCTCTCGTCCGGCCCGGGGCCGGAATTTGCAAATCTATATCATGCTCCGGAATAACGATTACGTGAGAGGTACATGGCGACCATGATCCGCGAAATTGCCGGGGGCATCCTGCTGTTATGCGTCCTTGTTGCCGGCTGTGTTTCTGAGCAGCCGGTTGCAAAAGGGACGACCCTTGAGCTGACCTCGTCCCCTTCCGGTGCCGAGATCTATCTTGACAACCAGTACCGGGGCACAACACCGAGCACGATCACTGATATCGAGCCTGGCACCCACACCCTGGAGTACCGGCTTAAGGACTACGTGAGCTGGAAGAAAACCATCACGGTGAACGCCGGCCAGGCTTCGTACTTCGCCGCACTCGGGGCGGCGGGGTCGTCAGCTCCTGTGCCTGCCGAGGTAGTCCTGGTCACTACAGCTCCGCAGGCCAGTATCGCGGTCAAGACCAGCCGGGAGCAGATGATCATCGGGGAGTCGATCGACTTCTCGGGCAGCTGCACGGGGTGTGACACGATCGTCCTCACGATCTACGGGCCGGGAGTGTATACCAACGGGGTCATTATCGGCGATGTGAAGACGAGTTCTCTCAACTCGTGGACGTACACCTGGAGCCCGGGAACAAAGCTGTTGTCCGGCACGTACACGGTCGTCGCATCCAGCAGCACCGGCGCGGTGTCTGACCGGAAATCATTTTCGGTCATCGGCAACGGGGTTGTGAGTGTCACCCCGAGCAGTTATGCCGTGAACCGCGGGGACACCGTGACGTTCTCCGGCCAGTGTTCCACCGGGGCAAAGAACGTCCAGCTGGTCATGTTCGGGCCCGGCCAGATCGGGAGCGGCATAACGCTTGGAACCTTTGCCGTTGGCGGGGACAACACCTGGAGCTACAAATACAAACTGGATAACGCCCTCCCGACCGGCCAGTATACGGTCTATGTAAGCGATGTGCCGAAAACCAATACCGGCTCTGCCCAATTCACGGTAGGATTCGCATCCTGATCCTTTTTTTCGCGCACGGTTTTTCCCGGTCCCGGCCCTTCATTTCCGGCCGGGTTGGCAGGTATCCTGAAAAAATCCCTGGATCCGCCAGCCGCAAAAATGCGCTGTTTGGCGTGCGGGATGAGAATCCCACGGGTTTTCCTGTCTCCGATATCTATTTGAGGGATTTTATCCAAACAATCGTTCGGAGTATCATATGAGCATCACCAAGAAGTTCCTGAACATGTTCAAATCGGGCAAGGACGGGAAAGAGGAGGAGGAGCGGGAGGAAGCGCGCCTCCGGGCGCAAAAGGAGCGCTCCGACAGGTTCCTCAAGGCACTGACCGATGGCGACCTTGACGCCCGGTGGAGTGCTGTACGGTCCGTGGGAGATCTTGGGGAGCCGTTCATCGAGCCGCTGATCGGCGGTCTCAAGGACGAATACTGGATCATCCGCCGGGGGTCTGCGGACACGCTCGGCAAGATCGGTGAACCTGCCGTGGAACCGCTCATCCGGGCACTGGATGAGCCACGGGACGATGTGCGCCAGGAGACCATCCGGGCACTCCAGCTGATCGGCGAGCCTGCGGTTGAACCCCTCCTGCAGGCCACAAAACACACCTACCCCCTCATCCGCCGGGGGTCAGTCCAGGCCCTGGGTATGATGGGAGAAGAGCGGGCAGTCGGGACGCTCATCGAATGCTTAAAGGATGCGGACACCGGCGTGCGGTATGAATGTGCCATGGCGTTTGGCCGGATCGGCGATCCCCGGGCGGTAAGCCCCCTTATCGACACCCTCAACGATACCCGCGAACATGTCCGGACCGCGGCAATGGCAACCCTGGTCTCGCTGGGAGAGCCGGCTATCGAGCCCCTGATCCGTGCCCTCGTCGACGTGAACGAGGATGTGTGCCGCAGGAGCAGCCTGGCACTCGTGACGCTGGGCGAGATGGCTATCGAGCCCCTGATCCGTGCCCTCTCCGATCCCAATTCCGGTATCCGTCGCGGCGCGGTAGAGGCCCTCGGGCAGATCGGGAACACCCGGGCCATCACCCCCATCATCGCTATGCTGGATGACCCCGAGCGGATTGTCCGCATCGAGGTTGTCAAGGCACTCGCCGCCCTGGGCGTCCCGGCCATCGCCCCGCTGATGCAGGTATTCCGGCAGGGTGAAACACGCGTGCGGACCGGTGCCATGGAAGCCCTCTGGATGATCGGCCAGCCGGCCACAACGCCCCTGATCATGGTCCTCAAGGACGACCAGAGCGATGTCCGGAAACGGGCAGCCCTCCTTCTCGGGGAGATTGGCGACCAGAAAGCCGTGGACCACCTCACCGGCCTCCTGACCGATGAGAATGTTGCCGTCCGGCGCGAAGCGTTTGAAGCCCTTGAGATGATCAAGAAGCGCAGTGCAGCATAACCCGACTCATTTTTTCCCACACGTTTTTTATCATCTCGTTCGTGATGTAGATCCGGAACATCCGGTTTTCCCCCACGCTGAGGTTCTCTGGTCCCCGTCATCCTCAATCGGGACTGACCGCGGCAAGGCCGGCGGCACCCCCCCCCCCTCATCAGCCGGTCGGCTCTATCCGGAAACGCCCACACATCTCCTAAGTTCCGGCGCAACCTTTTTCCCCTCCATGATGAAAAGAGCCTGTGGGTGCACCCATGCGGCTGGTAATAACGAAACGTAATTGCATGGCTCTACCCTGGCGGGGCCCGCCACCGGCAGACGACGAGGTGCATTTCGACTCGTACCGGGAACGGCTCATGAAATATGTCCCGGCCGAAGCCCTGGTCCTGTTCGTTGCGGTATACGGGTCAGCGTATGCTGTCCTTGGCACGGAACCCTTTTTCCCGCTTCTTGCCCGGTGGATTGTGCTGGCCGGCATTGCTGTGACGGTAATCTGGCTCTGGAAGATAGACGGGGTCACCGATCTGGTCCAGGTTGGGATCAGCGCTGTGGGCTTTGTAGCCTGGATCTTTGCGTTTGGCGTTGTGCCGGTGGCAGAACTCCCGTGGTACAACCAGGTTGCCGCAGCCCTTTTCCTGCCGGTCTACGTTTTTGTATCCCCGGTGCTCGATGGCATACCCGATCGCTTTTAACTGAGGTGAAACAAGTGAAAGAGAACTCCCGGAAATCCGATCCGTTCATGAAAGCAGCTATTGACGAAGCAAAAACAGGCCGTGCAGAGGGGGGCATCCCCATCGGCTCGGTGCTGGTAAAAGACGGCCGTATCATCGGACGGGGCCACAACCGTCGTGTTCAGAAAGGAGATCCGGTCATCCACGCGGAGATCGACTGCCTCATGAACGCAGGGCGGATCGGCTCCTTTAAAAACACGGTGCTGTACTCCACGCTGATGCCCTGTTATCTATGCGCAGGAGCTGCAGTCCAGTTCCGGATCCCTAAAGTGATCGTTGGTGAATCCCGGACCTTTGCCGGTGCCCGGGCATTCATGGAAGAGCATGGCATCGAGGTCATCGATCTCGACCTGCCGGAATGCGTTTCGATGATGGAGACGTTCATCAGGGAACAACCCCGGCTCTGGAACGAGGATATCGGGGAACTCTGAGTCGGATCCTTTCGCAATTTTCATTACCTCCCGCATACCTCTTTTCCATCATGGTCACGCTTGCGGACATCCGGGCAGCACAGGAGCGGATCTCCGGCCATATCATCCGCACACCGGTTGTGTACTCCCCGACGCTCTCGGCCATGACCGGAGCTCATGTCTGGTTCAAGCTGGAGTCGCTCCAGAAGGCCGGCTCCTTTAAAGTCCGCGGGGCTGCAAACAAGATCCTCGCGGCCGGGGAGACGATCCGGGGTGCCGGAGTTGTTGCCGCATCGGCCGGAAACCATGCCCAGGGCGTGGTGGTTGCTGCACATGCAGCCGGTGTCCCGGCCGTCATTGTTATGCCGGAGTGGGCCGGGATTTCCAAGCAGGAGGCAACCCGGGGCTACGGTGCCCAGGTGATCCTCCATGGTGCAACCCTTGAGGAGAGCATTGAACGGGCACAGCGGCTGGCCGACGAGGGCCGGCTGTTCATCCACCCGTTTGACGATGAAGAGGTGATCGCCGGGCAGGGCACGATTGCCCTTGAGATCCTCGCCGACCTGCCGGAAACGGACCTTATCGTGGTCCCCGTCGGGGGAGGAGGCCTGGTTACCGGAATCGCGGTCGCGGCAAAGGCATTGCGGCCGGAGATCTCCATTGTGGGGGTCCAGGCGGCAGCCTGCCCGTCAGCAGAAGAAGCCCGGACCCGGGGCCAACCGGTCCGGGTGCAGGCCGGGCAGACGATTGCCGATGGAATCCGGGTTGCACAGACCGGCAGCATCGCGTTCCCCGCGATCCGCGACCTCGTTGACCAGATCGTCCTGACCACGGAAGACGAGATTGCGGATGCTATCCTCCTTCTCATGGAGCGTAAACACCTTGTTGCCGAGGGAGCCGGTGCATCCCCGCTTGCTGCGATCATGAACGGTGCCATCGACATCCGGCCTGATAGCACGGTCGTCCTTGTCATCAGTGGCGGGAATATCGATAGCGCCCTCCTCTTCCGGGTCATCCGGCAGTCCATGGCCCGGATGGGGAGGATCATGCGTTTCTCCCTGCTTCTCGAGGACCAGCCGGGTGCCCTTGCACAGGTCCTTGGCATCATCGCAAAAAAGCGGGGAAATATCCTCCATATCCATCATACTTCTGGTGAGGGAAACGTCCCCGTCCGGATGGCCCGGGTCCACCTTGAGCTTGAAACCCGCGGCCGGGACCACATGCAGGCCGTCAGGAAGGAGCTTACTGAGGCCGGCTATGATGTGAATATGGCCTGACTACTTTTTTCCCTGACAGCATGGTGCCATGCATCGATTTTCCTGTTATGAGCAATACAAGGAAACACCCCGCCATGCGGGCTATTGTACCCTGGCGGCCCCCACACAAGGTATAGCTGGCGACCGGCCCTTGTAACGGCCCCTGGCATACCCTCATATAGGAATACGGGTATTAGACCTATCATCAGCGGACCGCTCCGGCTTCTGTGGGAACCCGTCAATGATCTCAGTGCTGCTTGTGGATGATGAGGAGGTGCTGCGCGATATCACCACCACCTTTCTTGAAGAAGCGGGCGGGATAACCGTCCGGCCGGTTTCCTCAGCCCCTGAAGCCCTTTCTCTTATGGAATCGGAAACCTTTGATGCCATTGTCTCCGATTATGAGATGCCCGTAATGAACGGGATCGATTTTTTTAAAAGCAGTAAAATCCCGCGGTATTGACACCCCGTTCATCATCTTCACCGGCCGCGGCCGGGAAGTGGTCGCGATTGAA